>JBFWYF010000075.1:0-14023 GCA_050186685.1 Pirellulaceae bacterium | reverse complement strand
GATCGCGTTATGGAACACGAAGTAGGGGCGGCCACTTTCCGGCGGAGCCTCGATGTGGTCGTAATCGATAAACAGGAACGGCACCCAGGCGGCGATGTTGGCATACACATAAATCCGTACGCGCTGACCATCATGGATCTCGGCCGCGAGCCGATCGTCGTCCCACACAAACTCGACCGTATGGTTCCGCCAGCGTTTGCGAATCCGCCGCCCGAGCGCATCGTAGTCGGCGGTCCATTCCTCCTCGCCACGGCGGATGCTCGTCAACCGGTCCAGCGAGTCGTAGGTATACCGTTCGTCTTCGCCTGAGGGATGGTGGCGGGCGGAGACGTGGTGCCGCCGATCGTATTCGATTTCGCACCCGTTCGCCGCGCGCAAGCGGTTGCCCGATGCGAGTTCGACGCCCGACAGGCCTGGTTGAGCCAACAGGTTATTGGCCCGGTCGTAGACGAACTGATTCTGGTCTCCATCGGGCAGGGTCTCGCCGATCAGCCGGTGCGCTGCATCGTAGAAATACCGCCGCGCGCCGTACTGATTGTCCTCGATCTCGAGCAGGTCTCCCGCGGGTGAATATTTGTAGGAACGCAACCAGCGAACTGCCGGACGATCGGCATGAGCGACCAGCTTGCACTGGCACGAACCGTCCGGTGTATACCGCGCGATCTCGGTCGTGCCATTCGACAGTTGCCGCGATACCAGGCCTGCGGGACTGGCCCGGAAGCGATGTTGCCGTCCTGTGGGATCCTGGATCGTGTATTCGCCGAGGCGGACGAGTCGCTGCACTGTAACGAACTTGTTCAGCACCGTGGTCGTTCGGCCCTGAGTCGGGGCGACTTCGTGCTGGACGCCCCGCTCGTTACACAGGTCCGAGCTGACTCGCCCGGCCCAGTCGTAGGACAGGGCGACCTGCGCTCCCGGGGAGATCGCGGCGACGATGCGACCCTGCGGATCGTATTGGAACAGTTGCTTGTCGCCGGACGCCAGTTCGCAGGCCGCGGGCAGCCCGCACGGCCCCGGTTGCAGCGTGAGCAGCGGCTGCCCCAGCCCGTCGAGCTTGCGAAGCAAATTGCCGCCACTATCGTACTCGTAACGCTCGCGCAGCTCCCCGTGTCGCACGACGTGAGTCAACCGATCGCAGCCGTCGTACGTGAACTCGCTGGTGGTCGTGTTCTCGTCGACGACCTTTGTTACCTGTTCTCGCAGCGAGTACTCGATCGTGGTGGCATTGCCCAGTGGATCGACCAGCTGGCGGACGAGATTCCAGGATGCGATGCGCCGACCGTGAATCGCTCCGTCGGGATCGTGGTAGGCGACCAGATTTCCGTTGCGGTCGTACTGCCAGCGTTCGGTGCGGCCCCAGGCGTCCGTCTGCTCGACCACGCGCCCCATCCGGTCCTGCACCTTGCGCGGAGTCATGGCGGGTGCGGAATCGAGGCCAGGAAGGTCGGCGGTCGTCAGCGGGGTAGGGCACCGACGCAGCACCGGATCGTGCTCGGTCAAAGCGCGCCAGCGATGGTTGCTCAACAAGTCTCCATGTTCCCACTGCATGGGCTGGCGGGGAAGTTCATAGGCGAGCACGTCGGGATCGTGCGGCTGAACGTGCATGGGGGGGAGCACATGGCCGGTGGGGGTCAGGCGAGCCGTGTGTCCGCCCCAGCCGTCGTACAGGAATTGGGTGACGTTTCCGGCGGGATCCACTTCCGCCGTGACGCGTCCCTGCTCGTCGGGCAAGAACTGAGTCGATCCACCCATGGGATCGATAATCTCGACCAGCGTTCCCTGTTCGTCGAACACGTAGGTGAAGGCCGCGCCATCGGCGTACGTCGCGATGGTCAGTAACGCCTCGGGGAAATACTCGAGGCGCACGTCGTACATGCCGTCCTCCCCCCAGGTATGGATGCATCTGCCCGACTCGTCGTACGCATAGCGGTAGGTGTAGCCATTGCGATCGGTCTTCTTGCGCATCCGTCCCGGCTCATCGTACGCGTAGCGGGCGGAATGGCCGGCCGCATCGGTCCACGTCACCAGGTTTCCCGCGGTATCGAATTCATACGTAGCCAGCGTGGTAGGGGCCTGGCTCGCTCCGCTCATCGTCAGTTCGCGCAGGTGGTGGTTCGCGTCGTATCGGAGTCGGAAGTACTCACCCTGCGACCCGCGGATGGATTCAAGTCGTCCAAGGCTGTCGTACTGGAAGGTGATGCGGTGTGGGCCTTGAGCGAGGGCCGCCAGCGGCGCCCGGCCCAGCCCGCTGCTGAGGTGGAATTCCATGGTCGGTGCGCCGGCCTCCGCGATGCGGTGGATTCCGTCGTCCCCGCAGGTCAGTAGCAGCCCGTCTTGGGCGCTGCGGCGCTGGTCGGGTGGGAAGGCGTCGAACTCGACCAATTCCCCCTCCGCCGTAACGTAGGCGAAGCCATCGGGCGTTCGGCGCAGCTCCCGCTGGTAGGTATGGCGGAAACCTCGCCCCAGCGGTCCATCCTGCCCGCGGAGGGCGCTGTCGTAGTAACGCTTCCATTCAAACGGAATCGGGCCGGGGATTCCGTAATCGAGGAAGTCATCGACGTTCGCGCCGGACCACACGTCGACGGGTTCACCGGGCCTTCCGCAACTCTTGTGATGTCCAGGCTTCCGCTTGCTCTTGAACTTGCCTTTGACCTTGGCTTTCCACCGCTTGAACAGCTTTGTCTTGGCCAGCTTCTTGAAGAGCTTGCCGAGAGCCGCCATGCCTACGCGCATCCCAAGCGCCATGAGCGAGATCGTGGGGGGGCCACCGATTAATACAGGCGGACCGGCCGGGATGGGCAGCACGACGCTGGTCGGCAGCACCATCGATTTGACCTTGCTCTTCTTTTTCGGATTCGCGCGGGGGGGCGGCACCATGCCCACGTCGTGGCAGCTGAGTGCCGGCAGCGCCAGATAACTCTGGGCATCACCGTCGACGCAGACCGTCGCGCTGCCCATGAAGATCTCACACTCGTTGGCGGGCGGCTTGACGAAAACGCCCCCGATCGGGATATGGGGAGGGACGCACTTGCCCGCGGTCCCCGCGAGGGCCCGGTGCATGTAGTTGATCTTGACCGTCGAACCGATGAAGGGCGCGTAGTCAAACGGATCGATCACAAAACCGATGAACGGGTGGGGAATCGGTACGGGCGGCACCGGGCCGGGGGGCTGGATGATATGGATGTCCACGCCCAGGACGGGATCGAAATGTTTGGCGGCGGGCATCATGAGACGGATCCTTGCGGTAACGAACGTTCCCAATCCTGGCCCAGCAGCTGGTCGAGTCGCTGCCGGACCTGAGCTAACTCCGCGGGTTCGCGATCTCGTCCGAGTCGCAGCATCGCCTGGCCCGCGTACGGAAGCGTGGACTGCCGGGCCGACTCCCCCATCGTTTCGCCGGCCGTCAACGCGTCGAGATGACGCGTCCAGGCCGCGGCGCGATTGCCAGCCAATTCGTGGCAGTAGGCCGCCATCCGGGCTCCTTCCAGCCGGGCGAACGAATCGCCCAGCGGCATGCTGGACGTGTGAATCTGCTCATACACCTTGGCCGCCTCGGCGGTTTGGCCCGCGGCCAGCAACGCCGAGCCTTCCGCGAAACTCGCCTGGAGCGCCACGCGCTGTCCCACGGGATCGGTTGCAGCCCCCAGCACTTGCCGTCCCTGCCGATAGCAGTCCAGCGCCGCGGTATAGTCTTGCCGTGCCATCCAGCCGCCGCCGAGCAGGAGTGCCACGGCGGCCTGCAACTGCGGCCATTGCTGTTGCTGCGCAATTTTCCCTGCGTGGGTCGCCAGCCGTCGAGCCAGTTCCAGATCCCCGGCCGTCACGGCATTTCCCAGTGCCACATAGAAACGCCGGAACACGGCCCCCGGCCCGGCCCCCGGAACCTGCCGCAACAGCTCGAGGTAGGCCACGCCCATGTCCAAAGCCGGGGCGAGCACAACGACCCGCTCCGGCTCGCCCGGGCAGAGGCCTTCGCACGCGGTGCTCCCCACCTGGTCGACAACCAGGAACCGGACGTGCTCCGGAATCGGGCGCCGCAGCAGCTGCTGGAGCCACTCGCGCCAGGCCTCCGCCTCGGCGATCTGCGCCGGCGTCAGGACGAGGACCACGTGCCGCGCGAGCGATGCGCTGACCTGATGCAGCGACTCGGCTGCGGCCAGCAGCGAAGCGATGCCATCGTCCCCGCGCCGGGGCAATGGAGGCTGCCAACGAGCCGGGATCCCCTCGGCCTCCAGCCCCTCGCGGACTTCCTCATACTGAGCAATCAGCGATTCGCGAATCGTCCCGCCGTAACGTGACCCGTCGGCAAACGGCTCTCCGAACCGCACGAACAGATCCGGCACTTCCCCGGCTTCGTCGTACTGCATTTCGAGAAACAGCTCGAACATGCGGGCCGAATCGTGATCGAGCTGCCAGCAGGCGAGCCGGGCCGCAGGCGCGGCAGCGAACTCTTCCCACGCCGCTGTCATGCGGTCAATACGCTGCAGGATAGGATTGGTAGCCATGTCAGTTGATCTTCACGGTGGCGCCAGTGATTTCATTGACCGCGGTCGCCTGCGAAGTGACCATGGGGCCCTTGGTTTCCACCTTCGCCGCGCCTTCTATGGTGACGGTGGCCGCCGAGTTGACCGTAATCTTTGCGTCCTCGATCGTGATGCTCGACCCGCCGACGGTCAGCGTGATCTTGCTGCCCGAACTGATCTCGATGTCTCCTGAAGCGCCAATCGTCAATTTGCCGGTGACGCTCAACTCGTCGTCCGCCCCGACGGACGTACTTCTTTTGGCGCCCACGGCCAGTTCCTGCTTGCTCCCGATGCTGATTTTCTCGTCGGCGGAAACGACCAACTCGTGGTTCGCACCGATGCTCACCTTCTGGTTCGCTCCCACTTCAATCGTCTGATTGCTGCCCACCGACACTTTGCGATCTGTGCCGACCGAAATCGTTTGATTGCTGCCGATCGAGACGGTTTCATCTACTTTGACGTCGCGGCTGCGGTTATTGCCGACGTGTTCGCGGAGATCATGCTCGATGGTCGAGTCCTTGTCGTACTGGCCGTGTTCCCGGATCAATTCCGCACCTGGCGTATCGTCCATGACGAACTCGTTGTAGCCGTTGCCTTTGTAGGTCTTGGACTTCATGCCGCAGATGGTCTTGGAGTCGGGCAGGCCGAAAGGGGGCATCGACTCCTCGTGATAGACGCGGCCCGTGATGATGGGCCGATCGGGATCGCCTTCCAGGAACGAGACGATCACCTCTTCGCCGATACGGGGAATATTGATGGCTCCGAACCCGGGTCCAGCATGGGTTTGCGACACGCGCACCCAGCACGAACTGTTCTCGTCCTTCTTTCCCTCGCGGTCCCAGTGGAACTGGACCTTGACCCGCCCGTACTTATCGGGGTAGATCTCTTCGCCCGGCGGCCCCACGACGACCGCAGTCTGGACGCCGTGGACGATGGGCTTCGATGTCGAACGGGTAGGCCGCGCGACCACGTCGTCCGGGATGCAGTGAAACTGGTTCGTGTATTCGATACCGCTTTCCGCACCCGACTCGTAGCCCATCGGTTCATGGGCCACGTGATGCAGATAGGTCAGAACGTAGGACTTTCCCTCTTCGTCGGCCGACTGGTGCGTGCCGATCGAGAAACGCCCACCGGGCGTAAAGGACTTGCAGAAGCTCGCCCCCTGCACCGTGCTATGGGCCGCCTCGAGCTCTTCCATGCGCAGCTTCGTCAAGGCGTCGCCGCGCCCCTTCACCCCATAGCGGCCTGGAAAATCGTAGGTCTCGTACTTGTCCATGCCGGGGATCTTCAGCACCGTCTTCGTCTGCGTCATCAGGCTGGTGCTCGGCGTCTGGAAATTGTAGTCCGTCTGAGCCCACTTGCCGGTTCGGAACGCGAACTGGTGCACCCACGAGGTGATGTGATCCTGCACGGCCCGCTGTCCCACCAAAGTCGGATAGTCGACGGTTTGCTCGGCGCAGTCGAAGTAGGCACCTTTGTGATCGGCCAGCACCAACTTGTGTTTGCCGTCTTCGTGCGCGAAGTAGTAGTAGATCCCCTCCTCTTCCAGCAGACGCGCCACAAAGTCGAAGTCGCTTTCACGGTATTGGACGCAGTACTCCCAGACGGGATGATCCAGTTGGGTGTTGAACTCGAAGTCACTGAAACCCAGGTCGCCAAAGATCTGCTCGACGATCTGAGGCACCGTCTTGTTCTGGAAGATGCGGCAGTCGCTGGTCTGGGTCAGGAACCAGAACCACGGCACGATCTCCGCCCGATAGGCCCGCCGCCCGTCGAACTCGCCTCCCATTCCGAACTGGCTGACGAGCCCATGAAACCAGCGCGGCGAGTTGTCCGGCATGGCGATGCTGAAAGTAATCGGCTGGCCAACGATATCCTTGGCTTGAATCGCAGCCTCCTCGGACAACATGTCCAGTTGAAAGCGAAACAGCCGGGAAATACCTTCCTCCCCCTCGAACCGGGTCAGCAGCAGCACGTCCTGGCCAAGCGGCGTCTTGATCTGAAGGGAGCGAGGTTCCTGTTTCAGAGCCATGCATTAGTCCTTCCACAGTGAATTACCCAGGTGATGAGCGGTATCAATGCAAAGACCGGAGATCACTCCCCGGCCTTAGGTGGTGCACTTGCCAGACATGATTTCGTCGTTACTTCTGGGCCTCTTCGACCTTCCACGAGTAGTCGAGCTGTCCTTTCTTCTTCCCCTTGCTGTCGTTCTCCGTGTACGTCACACGGATCTCCTCAAAGTTCAGCGAGAAGTCTTCCGAAGGGACCTGTTCCGATTGTCCGGAGGCCGATATGTCGTAGTTCGTGATCAGGACGTTGGTCAGCTCGTAGGCGAAATAGGTAACGCGCCCCGCGTCGGTATAGGACGCCGTAACGTGAATTTCGACTTTGGGGATCACCTTGCCGTTACAGATCGCCTCGGTCAGTTTCGGGCTGCTCTTGTCGACTTCCTTCGTACAGTTCACATCTTCCAGGATAACGTCGCCTCGCCGCCGACTCACACCGGTCATTCCCATGCCTGGCTTATGCAACACTTGCGAGAAAGAACTCAACGCGCTCCAGCCTTTGTGGTCTTTGTCCTGCACTTCGCCGTCGATGCCATCAAACTTGATAAACGCTGCCATCGGAGTCTCCTGACATCGTCTGATCGCGGACTACAAGTCACGCCCCGGGTCCACCAGCCGTGACCCGCCGCCCCAATCGTTTGCTCAAGGCGCGCCGAGGGGGCAGCGTCGGAACTGCCGGCCGTCCCCGCAACCTGGCTTGAACGCGGAACCGGACGCGGGATCAGGCGGACAGCACTGTTCTCGGAAGCAGTGGTCCGGTTGTTGCGTGAAATCTGCCGCTCCCCAGTGCCGGAACATCTTCCCCCGTGGGAAGAGATGCCGCCGTGCGGTTCTGGAACTGCGCGGACCAAGAAAAGGCTCTGGCGATCAGCACTTGCGGCCGAAACACGCCAGCAGCCAATCGGACAGCAGGGCCATAAAGGCGATACGCTTCGCCCCCGCCTTCCTTCCGGCCTTGCCATCCAGCGGCAATGTCGGCGGCAATCCACCCTCGCGCTCCGCCTGGTCGCCGTCGCGGTCATCCGAATCATCTTTGGACGGCGCGACGCGAAACACGGCACCTAAGGGGCTCGCCAACAGTGCGGGGAAAAAGACCAGTTCCGCCACGACGCCGGCGAACAGAATCGTCAACATCAGCACGCCGAAACGCTGAGTCGGTGTGAACGTACTGAGGGCAAAAATCGACAACCCCAATCCGCTGATCAGCGCCGCCTGAAAGGTGGGCGTCGCGCAGCGTTGATACGCGGCCACGATAGCTTCGTTTCGGTCTCCCAACCGATGGAGTTCTTCTTTGAACCACGTCAGGAAATGAATCGTGTCGTCGACCGCTACCCCGAGCGCGATACTGGCCGTCATCATCGAACCGATATCGACGCGAATGCCCAACCATCCCATCGCGCCAAAGATCAACAGGACAGGCAGTGCATTCGGCAGCATCGCGACACCTCCCGCCAGGATGCTGCGCGATACGAGCATCATCAGCGGCGTAATGGTCAGGAACGACCAGGCGGTGCTGTCGATCAGGCTGTCGAGCAGCGTCCGCTGTGCCTTGTAGACAATGGGCACGACCCCCGTGTAGACCGCGGCGATGGGCGGAGCGTCCGATTCCCGCGGGGCCGTGGCCAGCGCCGACGACGAAAGAAACTCGTTGCCCTGGACCAGCACCTGGGGGTGCTCCGCGACCAACCCTGCGAGGGCGGCCGGGGGACGATCGAACACCACGATCCGTTCAAAGTCGGCGAGTTGCTGAGCTACTTTTTCGTCGACTTTGCCGGCCGCGATGACGCCGACGCGCGCTCCGGTCGTCTGCAGGGCCGCATACAGATTCCGGACAAAGACGGCCTGATGGATGATCTCGTCGACGGCTGCCTCGGGAGCGGCAGGCGGGTTTTCGCCAGCCGCAGCGACCACGGCGGTTGCCGCTGCATCACCCGCGGCGGCCACCTTCCCTTCGCCCTCGCTGGCAGGTGCCGTATTATCGGCCGACGAATTCGATGGCTTGTTGCGAGCCTTCTGGATGGCCGCGTCGACCGCCTCCTTCACTTCATCGGGCAGCACTAGGGCCACGCGGAAATACTTCGGCCGCTCGCTGGATGTGGGATCCGCGGCGCGCTCCGCCACGATGTCTCGCAGGATTGTCTGCCGCGCATTCTGCGCCGCCATCAGCGGTTCCACGATATTGCGCAAGTCGCGCACGAACTCGCCATAATCGACGCCTTTGAAAGCCGCGACACGAAGGCTGATTCGCCACAGTTCCGACTGGTCCTTCTGGTCGATGGCCAGGTAATCCGATCGCAGGAACTCGCCGCGGTTCTGTTCGAGTCCGGCGTTGTTGGCACTTCGCAGCGCATACGTATCTGTCGGCTTGGGCAAGTTGGGCGAGAAGGTGACGGCCGATATCGTTCGTCCCACTACCTGGGAGCCCTGATCTCCGAAATGATCGTCGATCTCCCGTTGGACCGCGCTGACCGTCTCCATCCGCTCCAGGAAGTTCAACCGATACCGGTCCTCCTGGCTCGGGGCCCGCGCCCCTTCCGCCGGGTCGTCCAGCGGCCGCATGGTGGGTGGCGAGAACTTGATCACTACCTCCATCGGCACCAGCATGCCCAGATGATTTTCGATCCAAGCATAGTCCTTCAGTAGCTTGGCGTTGCGGTCGAAGAGATCCAGCAGGTTGACCGACGTATTGATGTAACGGACACCGTACCCCACACCGGCAATCAACAGGGTGCAGCCGATCGCCACGCCCCAGTGATACCGAATGATCGTGCGTGCGAAGCGAGTCCAATAATTTGACAGGTACGCATCGAGTGCCGATTCGGCCCCGTCTTCCCGCTTGACGTGTTTGGGAAGCCTCAGGGGAAACATCTGGAGCGCCGCAGGTAGGAAGGTGAACAGCATCACGACCGTGCCCATGACGCCCAGGGCGGAAAACAGGCCGAACTTGCGAATCGGCACGATCTCACTGGTATAGAGGGACATCAGGCCCAACGACGTGGTGATGTTACAGAGGATGGCGGGCTTCCAGGCATGGCTCATGGCCCGCTCGGGCGCCCCGACCTCGCCGAACTCGTCCACCGCCTCGCGGTAATAGTTGACGAAATGCACGGCCCCCGAGATACCCAGCACGTAGACCAGCGCGGGCATCGACATCATGATCGCATCGGCCGTGACGTTGGGTGCCCAGCCCACGAACGCGAGCCCCAGGGCCGCGCTCACACCTCCCGTCAGAAAGACGGCACCCGTGGCCAGCAGACTGCGGAAGCAGGCATAGGAGAGGCCCACACCCAGAATGACGCAGAAAGACACGAGACGCACCAGGGTGATCGTGCCCTCTTCGTCGATGGCCACATTGTCCACCGGCGGGCCACCCAGGTGCAAATCGTCCATCGCAATCCCGCACTCCTCGGCGATCCGGTACAAAGCTCCGAGCTCTTTGCCCAGGACACCGCGACTCAACACGCGGTGGAAATCACGCAATCCCGCATCGGACATGGTGATGATTAGCGCGGTTTGCTTGCCGTCGGGACCGTACAGCTGGCCCTTCAGCCGCTTCATTGCCTCAACTTCGTTACCCTTCAACACCCCGTCGCCGGACGTGAGGGAGTGTAAGACGTCTGGGCCGGTTGTCACCGAGCGGAACAGCTGCGCTTGCAACCGAGTGGGATCATTGTAGTACCAGGGACCGTCCACGGGCCCGAAGGAGACGAGCGGGTGGCTCTTCAGCTGGTTGAATCCCAGCCGGTGCATGATCATGCGACACAGCACCGGCACGGGAGCATCGCTTCCTAGAAATTCGTGGAGCATGCCATCGGGCGTGATGAAGTACCACTTGTCTTCAAACCCGCGGAGCCACTTCTCTTCCAGTCCACCCCAGTTGAAATGGTCGTTCTCAGTAACGTACAGACCAAGCCGATCGGCGATAAAGTTGTAACGTCGCTCCAGCCACGTGGCCCCGACATCCTTACTGGCCGGCGGCGGAAAAACTTCGTCCTGTTTCGAGGGAGGAATTGACGGCGCGAGCTTCTTCTTGAACAGGTGAAACGCTTCATCCTCCGGGCCGCCCGTGCACCCGTCCCAGGTGGCGATGATGAACCGTTCGCCGGAGAAATGCCGCCAGAACCACTCCATCTCGCGCGTTTCGGAGAATCGATTCGGCAACCAGTCCTTCACATCGTTCTTGATGTTGCGGACGGCGTCACGCGCCCCGCGCAAGATGAACGGCGTAAAGAAGCAGACCAGGAACAGGATCAGCGTCGCGTGTCTGGCAAAAAAAGTCTTTTTCATTGACAAGCAAGCACTACGTCTCGTCCCTCGAGGATTGGGGAAGCGCTCTCAGCGCCGCACGCTATCACGCACAAGTACCGCAGGTGCTGTTCCAAAGATGAAGAAGCCTTTGCTACGCCGACTGAACCTGCCGCGACCTACTACGAAGTCCATACCCTACCGGTTACCTGACGAGTCGCGCGCAGCCGCGAACGAAGCTGGAAAAGTCACATCGGCCCACGACTCGTACTTGCCCCGTTTTCCCTGTAACCTCCAGAGTTTTCGTCTTTTAGGCCCATGGCGTCAACCCCGTTTCGCAGGGGCGGGAAGCCCGCCGGCGCGGGCAAACACCGCATAAGCCGCACAGCTGAAAGGTCCGGAACGGGATCCGCCGTCCGGCCGTTCTCGGGCGGTGGCGGGCGGGCTACAATGCCTCACATGAACACTCCCTTGTTGCGTACTCCCTTGTATGCGTGGCACGTCGCCCACCAGGCGCGTGTCGTCGATTTTGGCGGATGGGAAATGCCCGTTCAGTATTCCTCGATAGTTGAGGAGCACCAGGCAACGCGCCGCGCGGTCGGGATCTTCGACATCTCGCACATGGGCCGGTTGCGGTTCGACGGCCCGGGCCGAGCTGCTTTTCTGGATCGCCTGCTGACACGGCGGGTTGCGCGTCTCGCCGAGGGCAAGATTCGCTACTCGCTCGTCACTAACGAAGCGGGAGGTATTCTGGACGACGTCTTAATCTACGCGCTGCGCGATACCGACGGACGACCCTTTCACTTGCTGGTAGTCAATGCCAGCAACCGGACGAAAATCGTGGAGTGGATCGAGCGTCAGCTGCGGGCGGACGAAGACGTGCAGATGACCGACCAGACGCTGGAAACGGCGATGATTTCGGTGCAGGGCCCGCGGGCGCTGGCCACGGTTGGAGATTGGATCAGCGTGCCGCTGGAGCCCATGGAATATTACACCGGCACCATGGCGACCATCGCGGGTGTGCCGGGAATTGTCAGTCGTACGGGTTACACGGGCGAGGATGGCTGCGAACTGATCGTCCCGGCCGCGGCCGCCGAGGCGATCTGGGAGCGATGTCTGCGCAGTGGGGAATCGGCGGGCATCCGACCGGTCGGCTTGGGGGCGCGGGATACCTTGCGTCTGGAAGCGGCCATGCCGTTGTATGGCCACGAGCTTTCGGAGCAGTTGAATCCCTATCAGGCAGGATTGTCGTTTGCCGTCCAGCTGGACCATGAGTTCATCGGCCGTGCGGCCCTCGAACAGGTGAAGGCCTCGCCGCCCACGACCTGCCGGATCGGATTGGAAATGAGCGGCAAGCGGGTGCCGCGCGAGCATTACGGCGTCTTGGCGGGGAATGATCGGGTCGGCGAGGTCTCGAGTGGCACTTTTTCGCCGACACTTGAGAAGCCCATCGCCATGGCGTATGTTCCGCCGGAGCACGCTGCGGCGGGTACCGACTTGTTCATCGACATTCGGGGGAAGCGGGAGCCGGCACGCGTCGTCGCGTTGCCGTTCTATCGCCGCCCACGTGGCCAGGTGGCTTGACCGTCCCTTTCGGGTCGGGAACCGTCGGACGGGCATGTCGGCGAACGAAATTCGCGATTCGAAGTCCTGTTTCATTTCGGACGTAAGGCGTCCAACGAGGATGTTGTGGTCACACCCGATCTATTGTTCAGCGAAACGCACGAGTGGGTGCGCGTGGAAACGGCTGGCGGCGGCAAGATTGCCACCGTCGGCATCACGGCCTTTGCCGTCGAGCAGTTGACGGACTTGGTGTATATGGAATTGCCCGAAGTGGGCCGCAAGCTGGCAGCGGGCGACGAATTCGGCGTCGTGGAATCGGTCAAGGCGGTCAGCCCGCTGTACAGCCCCGTGACTGGGGAAGTGGTGGACGTGAACACGAAGCTGCCGGATCATCTGGAGACGCTGGGCAGCGATCCGTACCAGGCCGGCTGGATTATTCGCGTGAAGATTTCCGACGAGCAGCCTCTGTCGAAGCTGCTGGATCGGCAGGCTTATGATCGTCAATGTGCTGCCGAAGGCTAAGTTGAGCCGATAACGGGGGAGCGGTTGGCAGACGCTGCGCATGCCGGCTGCCAGGTTCGGACCTGCGACAGGGAGACGGGGATCGCCCACGGGAGCTATGCCGTACACTTCGAATACGACCGACGATGTCCGCACCATGCTGGCCGCGATCGGCGTGGGTTCGGTGGAGCAGTTGTTTGCCTCGATACCCGCCGATATGCGGCTCAAGCGGCCCCTGGCCCTTCCCCCGGCGCTGGGCGAACTCGAGTTGACACAGCAGCTGGCCGCACTGGCCGCGCGCAATCAGGGTCCCGGCAGCCGCGTCTGTTTCCTGGGGGGTGGCAGCTATGACCACTTCGTACCCGCCGTCGTTGACGCGCTGGCGTCGCGCGGCGAGTTCTATACTTCGTATACTCCGTACCAGCCCGAGGTGAGTCAGGGCAATCTGCAGGTCATGTTCGAGTACCAGACGATGATCTGCCAGCTGACAGGCATGGACGTGTCGAACGCGAGCCTGTACGACGGCGGCAGTGCCGCGGTGGAGGCCGTCTTGCTCGCGATGAGCGTCACCAAGCGACCGCGAAAGGCCGTCGTGGCCGCGAGCGTGCATCCGGAATACCGGGAAGTCATCCGGACGTATTTCTCCCAGCTGGACGCAGAGCTGGTCGTGGTCGATGTCCCTCAGGGGGTCGTGTCGCCGCAGGATCTCGCGGCGGCGGTCGACGATCAGACGGCGTGCGTGTTGATCCAGCAACCCAATTTCTTCGGCTGTTTTGAAGATGTGGCGGCAGCCGCCAAGGTGGCCCACGAACGTGGGCGCTGCTGATCACCGCTTGCGACCCGCTCAGCCTCGGGTTGCTCAAACGGCCCGGAGAACTTGGCGCGGACGTGGTGACCGCGGAAGGCCAGGGGCTGGGCACCCCGATGCAGTATGGCGGACCGTATCTGGGCATCATGGCTTGTCGCGAGCAATTTGTGCGACGGATGCCCGGACGTATCGCCGGCCAAACGGTCGACCGCCGTGGCAAGCGGTGTTGGGTGTTGACGCTACAGACACGCGAGCAGCACATTCGGCGAGAAAAGGCTACCAGCAACATCTGCACGAATCAGGGTCTGTTCGCGCTG
>JBFWYF010000074.1:0-14030 GCA_050186685.1 Pirellulaceae bacterium | reverse complement strand
CCTTGACGCGCGGCGACGAGATCGTCGGTTACAACGTCATCGTGGGGGGGGGATTGGGCGTAACGCCTAGCGCGAAGAAGACATTCCCCGCTCTGGGGGTGAAGATGGCGTTTGTCTCACCCGAGGAAGCGCTGGAGGTCGTGACGGCGGTCGTCAAGGTGCAGCGAGACTATGGCAATCGCGAAGATCGCAAGCTGGCCCGGCTGAAGTACCTGATCGCGAACTGGGGCATCGCCCGCTTCAAGGAGGTGGTGGAACAGTATCATGGCCGTCCGCTGGCCGCGCCCACGGAAGACGACGTGTTCGGATTCAACGATCACATGGGCTGGGACGAACAGGGGGACGGCCGCTGGTTTTATGGCTTGAACATCGAGAATGGGCGCATCCGGGACACGGCGGACGTCCGCTGGAAAACGGCGATCCGTGAGATCTGCCGGACCTACGCCCCCGGCATTCGTCTCACGTCACACCAGAGCATGTTGTTCACGGACGTCGATCCCGCGCATCGAGCCGGCTTGGAAGAGATCCTCCGCCGCCACGGAGTGCCGTTGAGCGAACAGGTGTCGACGGTCCGCCGCTGGTCGATGGCGTGTGTCGCGTGGCCGACCTGCGGGTTGTCCATTACGGAAGCCGAACGTGCGTTGCCCGGGATGATTGACCAGATGGAATCGGAATTGGCTCGCCTGGGACTGTCGCAGGAAAAGTTTACCGTTCGTATGACGGGTTGCCCCAACGGCTGCGCCCGTCCGTACAACAGCGATATCGGGCTCGTGGGCAAGACAAAAGGCAAGTATACGATCCTGGTGGGTGGTCGGCTCCTGGGGAACCGGCTGAATTTCATTTACAAGGACCTGGTTCCCGAGGAAGAAGTCGTGCCCAGCCTGCGGCCGCTCTTCGTGTACTACAAACAGGAGCGGTTGTCCGACGAGTCGTTCGGGGACTTTTGCCACCGCAAAGGGGTGGAGGATCTGCGGGCGTGGTCCACGCGCTTTGAAAAGCCCACCGCCGCGTGACGAGGCAGTGACCGCCGGGTTGTCCTCCCGAGAAGATTGTCTCACGCGGAGACGCAGAGGCGCGGAGAGGCGTAGGAACCGGAGACACCATCAGGGCGCTCGAGTGGATCACTCGAGGGACCAAGCCGGCCGACTCGGCCCGAGGTCCGGGACGCGCGCTCTGGACGTGTTTGTCGCCAGCCGCTAATCTTCGCCCCGCTCGCTCGGATGCCGCTGCGGACCCCTGTCCGTGTCCGTGGGGCCGCGCGAGCTCGGCGAGCGATCCAGCTCGACTTCGGATGCTCAGGGAGGAGCGACCATGAACCTGAACGTGTTTACCTGGATTCGAGAAGGTGTGCGGCAATCCGTGCTGGCCGGCGTCTCGGACGCCATCGACCAGATGGGTACCCCCGTCGACGGAGACGACTTGCGTCCCCGGCTGCAGGATGTGCTTAAGCGATCCATGGTACCCCTTGAAAGTCCTGCGATCACCGAGTCGCGTCCCAAGCGGCTGGGTCGGTCGATCAAAGACTTCGACCTCGGCAAAGAAAAATAGCCCGTCGTCCCGCCCGGGCAACACCGCCTGGCGGCAAGCAGGACGTCTTCAGTTGACGCGCTGCCAGCCCACCGCGCCGGCCGCCGGTACCAACAGAAAAAGCCCCGGCAAAGAACCGGGGCTTTTTCGTGATTTGGCCGCCAGTACGCGGGGCCCGTAGTTCCCCGCGACCAGCGTCAATCGATTCGTTCGCTTAACCGTTGCAGCCGCAGGTCGCTTCGCAGACCGGCGCACAGCACGTCGGCTGGCAGCACGACCGGCAAGCACGCAGGCAATCCAGCAGGCTGGGACGGCAGCGCTCACGGCAGCAGCGGGGCTGACGGCAGCACTTCGGCTCGCAGCTGTTATCGCAACCGCAAGCGGGAGCAGCATCACAACCGCAGGTCGGAGCCGGAGCGGCGCAAGCGGTTTCGCAACCGCAGGTCGGCGCACCGCAATGACGATGCAGGTGAACGCGGCAGCACCGGGGCTGACGGCAGCATCGCGGCTCACGGCACTTCGGAGCGCAGCAGCTCACTTCGCAACCACACGACGGCGCGATATCGCAACCGCACGCCGGCGCGGCGTCACAACCACAACCACCACAACCACCACCACCGCCCATCATCCGGTTCAGCAACTCAAACGCGGAAGCATTCGAAGCGCTGGCCAGACACAACAGACCAACCGCGATCACGGCTGGCAAAAAGCTACGACACCTCATGGGGAGGGCTCCTTGATCCGGAAAAACGGCCTCAACGTGTGAAACGTGACCTCTGCCAGCTCCGATGACGCCGTCTCCCACGTGGGGCTCTGTGCGGTCGCGCATGGCGGACGGCTGGCAAGGGTTCAGCAACACCACTCTGTGCTGACTTCACCAATGCCTATCGTCAACGCAGTCAAAACCTCTTCACTAGTCGCCGAAGTTCGCCAGGATTTCCCATCTTCAGGAGATGGAAGGGAAGGGATCTGCGGGTTATGCCAGAGGGGTACGATGGTGCACGTCTAAACGCTTTGGTGCACACTATTTCGAGTGGATGCCTCGGTGTGGGTACCCGCCCGTTGCAGGGCCGTGATCGGTACAGGATCATGGGGGCATGAATCTAAACCAATCCGCATTGCGAAATTGTGAAGCCTTGCTGGGGGGCCCTCACCTCCAGCGATTGGCTGTGATCCGGGACGAATCGGGAGCGCGCGTGATCGATTGCGGCGTGCACGTCGTGGGGGGATTGGATGTCGGCTGCCGTCTGGCTGAGATTTGCCTGGCGGGGCTTGGCCAAGTGACACTGGGGGCCGCGATTCCGGGGCTGGGCCCGGTGCCCGTCGTCGTGGTGCGCACGGATTTACCGGTACTGGCTTGCATGGCTTCCCAGTACGCGGGATGGCAGATTGCGGGTGAGAAGTTCTTTGCGATGGGCTCCGGACCGATGCGTGCGGTGCGCGGCCGAGAGAAGTTGTTCGAGGCGCTGGGATACCAGGAATCGGCGTTTGAGGTACTGGGGGTGCTGGAAAGCGGCAAACTGCCGACGCGGGATGTATGCCACCACATCGCGGAAGAGTGCCGGGTGGACCCGGAGCGGCTGACTTTGCTGGTTGCACCGACGGCGAGTCTGGCGGGGACGATTCAAGTGGTGGCCCGCACGGTGGAAACGGCGTTACACAAACTGCACGAGTTGGGCTTTGACCTGCGTCAGGTCTGCTGTGGCATGGGCATGGCGCCGCTGCCGCCGGTGGCGCGAAACGATTTGGAAGGGATTGGACGGACGAATGATGCGGTCTTGTACGGGGGCGACGTGACGCTGTGGGTTACGGCCGAGGATGCGGCCCTCGAATCGCTAGGACCGCAGGTGCCGAGTGCGGCTTCGCGCGACTTTGGTCGCCCGTTCGGGGAGCTGTTCCGCCAGTACAACCACGACTTTTACAAGATCGACCCGCTGCTGTTCAGCCCGGCGGTGGTGCAGATGGTGAACTTGAAATCGGGGCGCCATTTCCGTTTTGGAGAACTGCGCCCGGACATTCTGCAGCAATCTTGGGCGTGAGCGGCGAGGCAGGGATCAGCCGCGCGAAGTGGCGAGCGGACGCATTTCGGCGGCCAGGAAGAACGAACCGGTAATGCACACGAGACCATCGGTGCGGGCATGGAGGCGTGCGAGCTGCCAGGCCGCAGCGGGGATGGCCGCAGCGAGCAGCAAGGGTGTACCGGGAGCGCCCGAAGGGTCGACGAGGTCGCGGGCTTGCGCGAGCAGTGTCTCTGGCGGCACCGCGCGGGGGTTGTTCTGAAACGCGGTAAACACCACCGTATCTGCGGCGGGCAACAGATACCGAAGCATGCCAGGGACGTCCTTGTCGCGGGAGGCGGCGAAGATATACAGGCGGTGTGTGGGGGAGAACCACTGCTGCAGCGTGTGGACGAGCGCCGCGATCGAGGCGACATTGTGGGCGGTGTCCAGGATCACGGTGGGCTGGTGGCCGATGACTTCGATGCGTGCGTCGCAGTGGACACGGGCCAGGCCTTGCCGCATGGCTTCTGGGGAAATGACCCATCCCCGTTCCCGCAGCCGGAACGCGGTGGCGAGTGCGACGGCGGCGTTGGCGATCTGGTGCGAGCCGATCAGTCCCACCGGGACTTCGGCCAGCTGTGGATGACCGGCAGGAGTGTGTTCCGCGTAGTCCAGGCGGGCTGGCTGCGGCAACCGCTCGGGCTCCCGGGGCAGCGGAAGCTCGCGCGCGTGGAACTGCTCCCCCAGAGTGAAAAGTGGTGCACCCTGCTGCCAGGCGATGGCTTCGATGACTTCCCGCGGTTCGGGGGCGGTCACGCCGGAGATGACCGGCACTCCTGCCTTGATAATGCCGGCCTTTTCGCGCGCGATGGCAGCCAAGGTATGACCCAGCTGCTGAGTATGATCGAAGCTGATGCTGGTGATCACCGTGACGTGGGGGGCGCACAAATTGGTGGAGTCCAGGCGACCGCCCAGCCCGACCTCGATGACAGCCACTTCGACCTGCTGCTGCATGAAGTGGAGCCAGGCCATGGCGGTCGTCACCTCGAAGAAGGTTAGCCCTCGAACACCGGGCCGATCGGCGAGTTGTCGTTCCACCGCCGCTACGGCGGGTTGGACGGCGTGAGTCAGGGCGACCAGCTGGGCGGGTGTACAGGGAATGCCACCGATGCGATAGCGTTCTTCGAGGAAATCGAGATGGGGGGACGTGTACAGACCCGTGCGCAGACCAGCTTGGCAAAGGATGGAACTGACCATTGCCGCCGTGGAGCCTTTCCCTTTGGTGCCGGCAATGTGGATGGCAGGGATGCGACTTTGCGGGTTGCCCAGTTCCGCGAGCAGCAGCCGCATGTTCTCGAGGTTGATCTTGCGGCGTGGGTGGGAGGCGGGGGTCAGCTCGTAGTTGATACGGCGATACAGGTATTCGATCGCGTCGCCGTACTCGTTGGAACCGGGGGCCTGGGCCATGGGACCCCTAATATAACGCTCGGCACGGCGGCGCGAATGGAACGGGCGGTGGCCGATCCTTGCGACGCCGCCGGAGCTTGGTATAGTGGAATCGGTCGCGTTGCAGGCCCGGGCGTGGGTGGAAGTGCGGCACCCGACCGTCGGGTTGTGGGACAGGGTGGGCTGCTGGCAGCCGGCGGCCGCAACTGTGGTGGGCGGGGTCAGATTGGGGAAATAGACACTCGGCCAGCGAACTATTTCCGAATTGCCTCCGTATGTCTCAAAAATAGGCCCGCGCCGAGCTAGAGTGGGGTTCTTCGGGCTCGTCGTGACAGGCCAACTCCTGTGGCGGCCCTTTCGGCCCCGGGTCATCACCCGCTACGTCAGCATTCGTCCATTCCCCTTTTTTGTTGATCTCGGCAGAGAGAGCGAATCATGTCCGAAACGGTAGCTGCCCCATCCACGACGACGGCGGGAGCCGCCTCGTCATCCGTCCAGACGGAGGTGGTCGTCGAAACGCGCAACCTGACGAAGGTGTACCGGGATTTCTGGGGCCGCCAGAAGGTACGGGCACTCAAGGCGCTCGATCTGCAAGTCAACCGCGGCGAGATTTTCGGTCTGCTGGGCCCGAACGGATCCGGCAAGTCGACAACCATCAAGCTGGTGTTGGGGCTGCTGTTTCCGACTAGTGGCCAGGCGCTGGTGTTTGGGAAAGATGCGAGCGACGTCGCCAAGAACGAGCGGATCGGCTACTTGCCGGAAGAATCGTACCTGTACAAGTTTCTCAATGCCGTGGAAACGCTCGATTTCTACGGCCGGCTGTTCGACATGCCCGCCAGTGTTCGCGAGCAGCGCGTCAACGAACTGATCCAGTTGGTAGGTCTCGAGCGAGCGAAGCGCCGGCAGTTGAAAGAGTATTCCAAAGGTATGACCCGGCGCGTGGGCCTGGCCCAGGCGCTGATTAACGATCCCGAACTGATTCTGCTGGACGAACCGACGAGTGGCCTGGATCCGATCGGTACTCGCGAGATGAAGGACTTGATCCTCAAGTTGCGCGAGCAGGGGAAGACGGTGGTGATGTGCAGCCACTTGCTGGCGGACGTCCAGGACGTGTGCGACCGCATTGCCATCCTGCATCAGGGCGAACTGAAGGAACTGGGCCGTGTGGACAGTCTGATCACGGTCCAGGATGTCACGCAGATTCGGGCTCGTGGTTTGTCGAAGCAGGCCGAGGAGGAGATCCGGTCGATTATTGCCCGTCATCAGGGTGAGTTGATCGGGATGGAGAATCCGACGACGACTTTGGAAGAGCTGTTCCTCAGTATCGTTCGGGACAGCGAAGCGCGTCCCGGCCGGCGCGCCCAGGAAAGAAACTAGCACCAGGTTGCTGTAGAACCATGACCTTTGAACATTACGACATCCCGGATTTTTTCGAGTGGTTCGTGCCGGCGTTGCTGGTGTGGTTTCCGCTGGCGGTGGCGGCACTCTGCTTTGGCGGATGGCTGCTGGGATTCCTGATCTCGGCCGCGCGGCGGGGGCCCGTCGAGGGCTTCTATGCCGTGGCCAAGGTCATTGCGTCCGGCGTGAATGATCTGCGCGCGACCTCGCTGCGCCGCACGATGGCCATCGCTTTGCTCGCCGTGCAGGAATCGATACGGCGCAAGGTACTGGTTGTCTTCGCCATCTTCGTGGTCGCTTTGCTGCTGGCCGGCTGGTACCTGGATGTCCAGAGTGACAGTCCGGCGAAACTATATCTGAGCTTCGTGTTGACGGCCTCGAACTACCTCGTGCTGGTACTGGCGTTGATGCTCAGCACGTTCAGCCTGCCGACGGATATCAAGAACAAGACGATCTACACGATCGTGACGAAACCCGTCCGGTTGTTCGAAATCGTGCTGGGTCGGATTGTCGGGTTCTCGCTGATTGGGACGTTCATCCTGGCCGGCATGTGCGTGATCAGCTACGTGTTTGTCGTGCGCGGCTTGAGCCACACGCACGAGGTCGAGACCACGCCGACGGTGATGGCGGGGGAGACCGGACCGCCGCAGGGCGAGACGACTCAGGATGCACATCACCGGCACACATTTATCTTGAACGAAGACGGCGAGGGGGAAACGAACGTTGTCGCCGGACACAAACATTACATCCGCCGCATCGGCGAGGGGCCGGACGCGACGTTCGAGATTGGGCCGCCGGTGGACAGCCTGCAGGCTCGTAATCCCATCTACGGGACCCTCACCTTTAAGGACCGGGCCGGGACGGATGCCGAGGCCGGCATCAATGTCGGCCATGAGTGGATGTACCGCAGCTACATCGAAGGGGGCACGCTGGCCGAGGCGATCTGGGAATACGACAACGTCACGGCGGACCGGTTCCCGGACGGTCTCGATCTGGAACTGAACCTGCGAGCGTTCCGTACCCACAAGGGGAATATCGAACGGGGCGTACGTGGCTCGTTCTATCTCGAGAATCCCGATCCGACAGCGAATTTCCGCCGGACGGAAGACATCCCGTTCATCGTCAAAGAATTCGCGATGGACCGTCGCTTCGTTCCGCGCAAGCTTCGGTTGGAGGATAAGGACCACAATTTCCACGACGGGGACATCTTCGAACAGCTGTGCACGAACGGGCGACTGCGGCTCCACGTCAAATGTATGGATCCCGGCCAGTACCTGGGCATGGCGCGACCGGATGTCTACTTGTTGGACTCCAGCACGCCGTTCTACCTGAACTTCATCAAGGGGTATGTCGGAATCTGGCTCCAACTGGTGCTCGTCACGACGTTCGGTGTCATGTTCAGCACGTTCCTGAGTGCGCCGGTCGCGATGATGTCGACGTTGGCCAGTATCGTCATCGGATACTTTGGCGAATTCATCGCGGGGGTCACCCTGTCGACCATCAATCCGGAATCGTTGGAGGCGAATCAGGGAGGGGGACCGATCGAGGCGTTGATCCGGACGGCCGGCCAGCTGAACCTGCAGATCGATCCCGAAATCGGTTCGATTCCGCTGAAGATCGTGCGGGCCTTTGACTTCGCTTTCATGCAGCTGATGAGCCTGGTGACGGTGATCCTGCCGGATTACGTGAGCTTCAGTACGGCGGAATACGTCGCGAACGGATTCAACATCGGCCCGGAACTGATGGGCATCTTGCTGCTGAAGACAGCGGCGTATGTCGGCATCGTGTCGCTAGTGGCATTTTTCTTCTTCAAGACCAGGGAAATCGCGTCGTCATGACTCAAAATGCCGCTTTTCGTCGCAAGGTTGTGTACCTGGGTCTGATCGCCCTGCTGTTGATACCGCTGTATGTCGTTGGTCATCCGGCGGTTGGCGATCCACGCGACACCGGATACTCGGCGGGCGGGCGACTCGCGCAGTTGCGCGCCCAGCACGATCTGTCGCCCGCCGAGATCGGCGACATTGATCCGACCAGCGAGTCGATGAAGCTGGCCACGCTGGGAATGCGCGGGGTCGCAGCCACCATCCTGTGGTCCAAGGCGAACGATTTTAAGAAGAAGGAGAACTGGGAAGGGCTGATCGCCGTCGTGATTCAGATGTCGAAGCTGCAGCCCAACTTCATTTCGGTGTGGGAGTTCCAGTCCCACAACTTGACGTACAACATCTCAGTGGAGCAGGACGATTACCGATTTCGTTACGCGTGGGTGAAACGCGGCATCGAGTTCTTGATCCAGGGGACGCACTATAACCGGCGCGAACCACGCCTCTTTCATCTCGTCGGCTGGTATACCGGTCAGAAGATGGGCCGGGCGGATGAAAGCAAGCAGTTCCGGCGCATGTTCCGCGACGACAAGGACTTCCACAAGCTGCAGGCAGAGTATGTGGATATCGACGGCGAAGGCCGTGGTGCGGATGGGCAGCCGGATTCGTGGCTCGTCAGCCGTCTTTGGTACAACCGCGCCTATGACCTGGTCGATACACAGGGACGCATGCTCCGCGGTAAAACACCGCATATCTTCTTTATCGATGGCCCGAAGGCGCTGACGAACTATGCGTTGGCGATTGAAGATGAAGGGTTTCTCGACGAGCGTGCCGAATATGCCTGGCGCCGCGCGGATGAGGAGCTGACGCGATACGGGGATCGCCAGGTCCCTACGTCGACCGGACTGATCATTCGCCTGAACGATGAAGAGAGCCAGTTGGCGGACAGTCAGCGATACGCCGCGGAACTTGACGCGCTCGTTCCAGGTGCCCGGGAGGCGATCGAACAGGAAAAGATCGATCAGCTGACGCCGTTTGAACGCGACGCTATCAAGATGCCCGGTGACCAGATCACCGATCCGAACGTCTATTCGGCGCGTTACAACGCTTTTACGAAAACGAAGGTGACGCACAAGGAAGTCGCCGGCCGAGCGCCGGCGGACGTGCGGGCTCGAGCTTACCGCCTGGCCCAACAGGCCGAGGACGCGGCAACGTTCGCCGATTGGATCGATCGCTACCGCCAGAACGTGAACTTTGAGTATTGGCGGACGCGCTGCAAGGTCGAACAGCTGCGCGACACGGTGACGGCACGCCGTCATATCTACAACGCCAATCAGCTACGCGAAAAAGTGGAACTGGACGCCGCTCGGGCCGAGTACGAAAAAGCGTGGGATCTGTGGGCGAAAGTCATCGACGAATACCCTGTGCTGCTCGACGCGCTGACCGATGACGATCTCTACGAGCACGTTGATAAGTACCAGAAGCTGCTCGCTCAGTTCGATGAACGGCTGCCCGCCGACTTCAAGCTGCGCCCGTTGCTCGAACGGCGTGGCCGCATGACCGCTGCCGTCGCGACGGAGGAGGCCTCGAACACGGACGCGGCGGCGAAGCCCACGGCCGACGCGTCCAAGCCGGAGCCTAAGTCAGAATCAAAGCCGGCAGATGAGCCGACTCCGGAAGAGAAACCCGCGAGTGCGGAATCGAAGCCGGAGGCAAAACCGGAAGCGAAACCGGAGCCGAAGCCCGAGTCAAAGCCGGCGGATGAACCGACTCCGGAAAAGAAACCCGCGAGCGAGGAGCCGAAGCCGGAATCGAAACCGGAAACCACACCGGAGCCGAAGCCCGAGTCGAAACCGGCAGATGAGCCGACTTCGGAGAAGAAGGCCGAAAATGTCGAGCCGAAGGCGGATCCTAAGCCCCAGGCAAAACCCGTGTCAGACGAAGGGGCGAAGAAGGACGATTCCAAGCCAACGGACGAGAATGCGGACTGAACACCGCGCCCTCCTCTGACGGCGCTTCAAAAAAACGAAACGCCGAGAACGCGGATGGCCGCGGAAATGTCGGAGGGAACGGTCGCACCCGAACTTCTCTGCTCCGCGAAATCCGCGTTCTGCATTTCTACTCTCGCGGAAATAGCCCATTCACCGTGCCGAGACCGGCAGGTCAACCGGCGCCCTCACCACTCGCCGGGCCATGAACGGACCACGAAGAGCACCAAGAGGGAAGCGGCAGATTCGGTAGCCTTGCTTTCTCCTGCAATTCTTCGTGCTCTTCGGGTGCTTCGTGGTTCACTTCCGGTAAAGCAGTTCGGGCGAGCGCCCGAGCGTCGGATGATGTCGCGTTAGCAAACCCACATCGTCGCTGCTCCTCGGAGTGTGAACGGTTACCTCCTTGGCCAACTGGTCGTGGTCAGGTGTCCGTCGCGCCCCCACCGGATGGGCGTGGTGGGAACCCCGGCAGTTCCCAATAAACTTTAGGTCGCGAATGGGAAGGTACGTTTGGGGGTAAGCAATACTTGCAAGTCGCGGCGCCGTGTCCGTTCGACGGTAGTCGTCATAATCGCTAGTCGCCTGGAGGTCCTTATGTCGGTGGCCACGCGAATTCTGGTGGTCGAAGACGAACTTGCCGTTCGTAATCTCACGGTTCGCTCGCTGCACCGTGAAGGCTTTTCCTGTGACATGGCACGCGATGGAGAGCAGGCACTGGAGCGCCTGGCCCAGAATGATTACGACGCGGTGATTACCGATCTCCGCATGCCGAATAAACACGGCCATGCCCTGGCTGTCGAGTTGCTCTCCCGCCCGAACCGTCCGGCCATCGTGGTGTTGACCGGCTGTGCCGAACCCAGACTGGCGAAAGACCTCCTCGCGCGCGGCGTGGACGATGTCATGTTCAAACCAGTCGACTACGGGCTCTTGAATGCCAAAGTCCGAACCTTAACAGACAAGCGGCGAAACGCGGTCCTGAGTGGTTCGACGAGCGTTCCGGTCACCGAGTCCCATGCGGGTGCGAACGAGCGACTTCGATCGGTCAGCCTGGCGACTTTCGAGCAGCGGCTTCAGTCGATCGTCTGGCTGCCGCCGCTTTCCTCGGCGGCACTGGAAACGTACACCGTGACGCAGGACGACGAGAATGACTCGCAGGCGGTCGCCTCCATCGTGCAGCGCGATCCAGCGCTCGTTGCCGAGCTGCTACGGCTTGCGAACAGCAACTACTACAACCGCTCGGGCCAACGCATCGCCAATCTGGGTGAGGCGGTATCGTTGCTGGGATTCCGCCGCGTAGGCGACTTGGCTATCGCGTTCAGCGCCCTTGGAGTCCTATCGGGAAGCGTCCTCCCGTGGCTCGATGTCAATTTGACCTGGCAGCGCAGCATCGCCGCCAGCATGGCGGCTGAATTACTCGCTCGGCAAGCGGGCTACGATATGCAGGGGAACGGCGTCAGTCTATGTGCCTTGATGCACCCCCTGGGGCGCATCCTGTTGGGGAGCCTGTTCCCCCGAGAGTACGAGGTCATGACGAAGACATGCATCCAGCAGAACGAATCGCTCCAGGAACTCGAACGGCAAGTATTTCCGCTGACACATACTGCGGCCGGGGCCCATTTGTTGTCCGCTTGGGGCTTGCCGCCCGAGGTCCATCATCCCCTGCACCACGTGGCCGATACGTTCAACGTGCTGGGCCAACTGGCGGAGCCGACTCGCACGAAAGTGGAACTGATTAAGCTGGCGATTCTCGTCGGGCGCCTCGCGGTGGGGAGGTGGAATGCACGAGATCGAATTGACCTTCCGTCCGTCAGCTTGCTTAACAAGCTGCGCGTGGTTTCGTTGATCGATATTGTCCAGCGGGTGCGCCAGGACATGACGACGCTCGCCGCCAATCAATCGCTCGTCACTTGCAGTCGCGAGGAATCCGAATCTAAGCGCATGAACACAGCACTGCGCTACTGTCGCTTGTCCGACGGATCGGATCACGCCATCGACCCGGCCCTGCTCCTGATATCGTCCATGGACTTTCGCGTGGAGGAGCTGCTGGGAGACGCGCGTGTGGAACAGCACGGGGTCATGATCAACTGCCTGGGAGTGCCGTCGGATCGGATCTCGGCGCTGGTACCGCAACCGCCCGATTCACGTTCCGTGCTGCTCGTCGATCGGCCCCTGCCCGATAGTCTCAAGGGGCACGGCAACCTACTTCGGTTGCCGTGTAGCTATGGGCGATTGTTGACGGCGTGTCAGGAACTGGCACCGGCCGAGCTTGCCGGCCCACACAGCAGAGTGAAGTAAACGCCGTTGAAGCGCACAGGTGCCGCTTAAAACACGAAACGCAGAGTGCGCCGATGGCCGCAGAGAAAAGGAGATCGGTCTCTCCTTCTCTGCTCAGCGAAATCGGCGCTCTCTGCGTTTCGATTTTCGTCAGGCGATCCGGGTGCCTTAGCCTTTGGCGGCGTCCAGCGCGGCTTGCATGCGCGACTTGGGCTGGGCACCGACGAAGCGGTTTACGACCTCGCCCCCCTTGAAGATCATCAGCGTGGGAATGGCTTCTACGCCATAGCTCCCCGAGGTCCCCGGGTTCTCGTCGATATTCACCTTGCCGACCTTGATCGAGCCAATGTTTTCGCTGGCCAGTTGGTCGATCATGGGCGCGATCTGGCGGCAGGGACCGCACCAGGGGGCCCAGAAATCCACCAGCACCGGCTCTGTCGATGCCAGGACTTCGTTGTCGAAGTTGTTATCGTTAAACTCATGCACGTTAGCACCGGCCATGGTCGAACACCTTTAACGCTTGTGCGGATTAATCGTCGAACCGTTTTGTCCCAGGCGGAGACGGCGGCAGCGAACGTTCCGGCACGATCCGGAAAACCACTCAATCGGCCTGTCGCGGCAACGAACCGGCCGGAAACGCATCCCGTCCCACATTCCGCGAAATTGTATAGGGGGGAGTTGTGTCGTCAACCAACCTTGCCGCCGGCGCACCGGGTCAGGCGTTCGTGGTAGAACGAGACGACCAGGGCCGCATCCATAGCTCTGTCCAGAGTTTAGGGTGTGAGGAGCCCCGGCCTGGCCATGTCCTGATCCGGGCTCACTGGTCGTCGCTCAACTTCAAGGACGCGCTGGCGGCGACGGGGCATCCCGGTGTCGTCCGGCGGTTTCCCCATGTTCCCGGTATCGACGTGGCAGGCACGGTCGTCCAGGTGCCGGACGGGTTTACCAGTCTGGCTGTGGGCCAACCGGTCCTCGTGACGGGGTACGACCTGGGCGCCGGTCAATGGGGTGGGTGGTCCGAGCAGGTCAGCGTGCCCGCCGAGTGGGTCGTGCCTTGCCCGCCGTCCTGGTCGCTGCGCGATGCGATGGTGCTGGGAACAGCGGGTCTGACTGCGGCCATGGGCGTCGAGACGCTGCAGCGGCATGGAATCGTCGCCGGGCCGGATATGCGTGTGTTAGTGACAGGCGGCACGGGGGGCGTAGGATGCCTGGCGATCCACTTGCTGGTCAAGCTGGGATACCACGTTACTGCGGTCACGGGCAAGTCGGCCAGTCACGGCCTGCTGCGAGGCTGGGGTGTCCAAGAGATCCTGGATCGAGGCGCGGTACAGGATTCGAGTACCAAACCGCTCTTACCGGCGCAGTGGGCGGGTGCGATTGATACCGTCGGCGGAGCCATTCTGGCTACGATCGTGCGCCAGACGAAGCCACGCGGTTGCGTGGCGGCCTGCGGACTCGTTGCTGGTACGGACTTGCCGCTCACCGTCTATCCCTTCCTCTTGCGGGGTGTGACTTTGGCCGGCATCGTTTCGGCTTGGTATCCGCGGGTTGAACGGATCGAGTTGTGGCGGAAACTG
>JBFWYF010000073.1:0-14072 GCA_050186685.1 Pirellulaceae bacterium | reverse complement strand
TATCCGGCTTGTGCTTGCGGTATTCGTTCGGTTTTCAAGAGTTGATGCGCCGATTGCACGACGGCGCTATCGGCGAATTGAGGGTTCTCCAGGCCAACGACTTCCGCGGGCCGATCTGGGTCAAGCCACGCGAATCGCATTGGTCCGACATGGAATGGCAGATGCGCAACTGGTACTACTTCACCTGGCTCTCAGGCGATTTCAACGTCGAGCAGCATGTGCACTTTCTGGACGTGTGTGCCTGGGCTCTGAATGGCCGGTATCCCGCCCGCGCCGTCGGCACCGGCGGACGGCAGGTACGCACGGGCCCGGAATACGGGCATATCTACGACCATTTCTCGATCATCTACGAGTACGAAGATGGCGTGCGATTGTTCAGCCATTGCAGCCAGCAACCGGGCTGCCGAAACGACATGAGCGCTCACGCCTTCGGTTCGCTGGGAACCGCCCTCCTGTCCGAACGCAAATTGGCAATCAGCGGGCCTCACGCCTGGGAACACCGGGGACGCGACAACAACATCTATCAGACGGAGCACGACGAGCTGTTCCGCAGCATCCGGCAGGCCACCCCGATCAACAACGGCGACTACATGTGCCGCAGCACCTTGCTCGCCATCCTGGGACGCATGGCCGCATACACGGGGCAGAGCATCAGCTGGGACGAGGCATTCCAGTCGCAAGAGGATCTTACGCCCCCGCAATATGCCTGGGGCCCGCTGGCGACCCCCGCCGTCGCTATCCCCGGCGTCACGAAATTCACCTGACCCGTAGCGGAAGTCCGTCGCTCGTAGCGGAAGTCGCCAGACTTCCGAGGGCGACGCTCGCGCGTCGTCTGGCGATTTCCGCTAGGGAAGTTCGGCGGCTTCCGCTGCCTGCAGGCCCTCAGTCACCGTGGCGAGGAACTCGCGGGCGCGCCGAGCCAGGAGATCGACACCGGCCGGGTCGGCAGGGCGAGCGACCAGGGGAGCCGAGATGTTTTCGCAGCACAGCGGCAGAGGACGCCCCGCCCCGAGGACCGTGTGCAGCAGCCTGTAGTGGTCGATTTCTCCCCAGCCCGGCCCGCAGTCCTCGTCCCGCGGCCAGTTTCGATGGTCCTTGATGCAGAAGCTGTGGACGACATCGGCACATTTCTGGATATCGGGGATGGGATCGACGTTCAGGTAGTCCATGACATTGCCAGCATCGTAATTCACTCGCACGCCGGGATCGTCGACTTCCCGGATAATCTCGGCACACGCCTCGCCGGTGCCCGTTTCCCCGCCGTGCTGCTTGACGACGAGCACGACGCCCTCGTCGCGCGCGATCGGGCCGAGCTGCCGGAATCGTTCGAGCCACCGTTGGCGATTACCTCCCGCCGTGTGTCCGAAGGTCAGGACCTGCGGGACACGCGCGGCACCTGCCTGTCGCAGTCGTTGCGTCAGCACCTTCAGCCCGTCGTCGGCCTCGGGATAGATGGTGGAAAACATCATCAGCGGCTCGAGTCCCAGGTCGCGGCACCGCTGGGCGAGCGAGCGAGCGGCGTCGAGCGATGCATCGGGCGCGAGCACGGGCACGCGCTCGCCGTTCGCCTCGCGATGCTGCGTCCCCCAGGCTACGAATCGGTACCCCGCATCGCGAATTCCGCTAAGTGCCCGCTGCAGCGGAAAGGCCGCGTAGGGAAGCGTCATGCACGCGATTTGGAACTCGGTACGGCCGGTGACCGGAGCGGGAGCGGCCTGGGCCAGTCGTGTCCCAAGTTGGAGTCCCGCGGCACCGGTCATCGCCAGGAACCGGCGTCGTGTCAGGAATTCCGGAAGCAGGGGACGGCGTGTACGAGGCGAAGTCATAGCGGCATTCCTTGGCACGGGGGCGCATCGCCGTACGAACGTCGGCTAATCCGACCAGATGACCAGCGAGTCGCGAAACAGCTGAGCCAGCTCGGTCTCGCCAGCCGGAATGGGGGAAAGCTTGGTGACCCGGTGCTGGGGCAGCGTGCCGCGGACCAAGGCGGGCACATCGGCTTCGCTGTAGCCGACGGCGGAAAGTCCGTTGGGCATATTCAGCTTGCGCATGAACTCGACAATTCGGTCGACGAGGATGGTTCCGGCGTCGGCCGGAGATGCGTCCCGTACATCGGCACCCAGCGCTGCGGCAGCCCGCAGGTGCCGTACCGGATCGGACGGCGCCGTGAACCGGAAGACCGCAGGCGCGTTCAAGATGACGGACATGCCGTGTGGCACGAGCGGGTGATCCGCGTCGTATCCCGGGGGTCGGAACTCGCGCACCATGCCGGCCACAGGGTACGACATGCCATGGGGCAAATGTACGCCGGCGTTGCCGAATCCAATGCCGGCGATGGCCGCGGCGAGCAGCATTTGTCCACGGGCTTCGTCATCGGCCGTGTCGTGGAAGGCGCGGAGCAGGAATTGGTTGACCATTTCCAGCGCTCGCAACGCCCAGATGTCGCTGATCGGATTCGTGCCCTGGTAGGCGGGGCGCTCGAGCGGCCGGGCGGGTCGAGGCCGCGATGTATAGGGGATGGCCGTGTACGATTCGATGGCGTGGCACAACACGTCCAGGCCGCTGGAGGCGGCCACGGCCGGCGGCAGCGTCCGCGTATTGTCCGGGTCGATGATGCCGAGCGTGGGACGCAGGTAGCGGTGAGCAATGCCCGTCTTCGCGTGCTGGGCCGCGTAGTCGAAAATTGCCACGCCCGTCGTTTCGCTGCCCGTGCCCGCGGTGGTGGGGATCGCGATCAGCGGCTTGAGCGGACCGGGCACCGGCTGTCCGCGACCGACCGGCGCATTGACGTACGTCAGAAACTCGGCCGGATACGTCGAGTACAGGTTGGCCGCCTTCGCCGTGTCAATCGTGCTGCCGCCTCCGACCGCGACGAAGGCATCGAAACGTCCCTCCGCGGCGGCTTCCGTCGCACGTTGGAAACCCTGGTCCGTGGGCTCCACCTCGACCTCATAGAAGACATCGAAATCCAGTCCGCTGGCTCGCAGCGATTCCAGCGCTACCTGGCCGGTCGGCAGATCCACCAGGGCCGGGTCGATCACGAGCAGCACACGGCGGACTCCCAGATCCTGCAGATCCATGCCGACTTCCCGAGTCGTGCCGCTGCCAAACCGGATATTCGACGCAGACATCTGGAATGCGGTATCGTATTGCATCTTGGCTTCCGCGAGAGATCGATATGAAACATTCACTGGTTCGCAATTTTATCGGAGGGGCTTGGCAGGAGCACCAGGGCGAAACCCTGGAAATCGTGTCGCCCCTGGATGGCACTCTGCTTTCCGTTGCCCCCCTGTCGACGGCCACCGACGTGGAGGCGGCCGTTGTCGCCGCCAGCGCGGCCAGTCGGGACTGGGCCGAACGCACGCTCCGGCAGCGAGCCGATATCTTCTTTCGCTACCGCGCGCTGCTTGAGAGCCACCGCGACGAACTTGCTCAACTGGTCCACGAGGAAAACGGCAAAACGCACGCGGAGGGACTGGCCGAAGTCGACAAGGCCATCGAGTTGACGGAGTTTGCCTGCTCGTTGCCGAGTCTCGCCACCGGGGACGTGTTGCAGGTCAGTCCGGGCGTCGAGTGCCGGCTGGAATATGTGCCACTCGGCGTCGTCGGCTCCATTACCCCGTTCAACTTCCCCATCATGGTGCCCCACTGGACGATTCCGATCGCCATTGCGCTCGGCAACGCCATGATTTTGAAACCGTCGGAAAAGGTGCCGCTGAGCGCTCAGCGAACCGCGGAACTGTTGACGGAGGCCGGGCTGCCGGCGGGCGTGCTGAACGTGGTCCACGGCGATGCCGGCGTCGTCGAGGCCCTGTGCGACCATCCGGGCATTCTGGCACTGTCCTTTGTCGGCTCGACGCCCGTTGCACGTAGCGTGTATGCCCGTGCCGCAGGGCAGTGGAAACGGGTGCTCGCCATGGGCGGAGCGAAGAATCACCTTGTCGTCCTGCCCGATGCAGAACCGGCCGCGTCGGCCGAGAATATCGTGGCCTCGATGGCGGGCTGCGCCGGCCAGCGGTGCATGGCCGCGGCCACGCTGTTGGCGGTCGGCGCCGTCGACCACGTTATCGAACGCATCTGCCAGGAGGCGCGCCGCATGGTTCCCGGCGAAAACCTGGGTGCCGTCATCTCGCCCACCGCCCGCGAGCGGATCGAGGGTTATATCACCGAGGCGGAACGTGCCGGCGCTCGGGTGCTGGTGGACGGCCGGCACGTACGTGTCCCCGGCCGAGAGCGCGGTTCGTACGTCGGCGCGACCGTGCTCGACCACGTCCGCCCCGAGATGCGCATTGCCCAGGAAGAGGTCTTTGGGCCCGTTCTCGCCATTGTGCGCGTGCCGCGGCTGGAGGACGCCCTGGCCCTGGAAAACCGGTCACCGTTCGGCAACGCCGCGGCCATCTACACTCGCGATGGCGCCGCCGCTCGCCAGTTCACGGCACAAGCCGGAGCTGGCATGATCGGCATCAACGTCGGTGTTCCCGTGCCCCGCGAGCCGTTCGGGTTCGGCGGTTGGAACGACTCGCGTTTTGGCGTAGGGGACATCACCGGCAAAGGTTCCCTGGCCTTCTGGACTCAGTCGAAAAAGATCACGACCCGCTGGCTCTGAAGGTTCGCCCAGGGCAGACCGCGATGGAATTGATTCTCGCTTCCACGTCTCCGTATCGCCGGCAGCTGGTTGAGCGGCTGGGACTGGAATTCTGTTGTGCCGCTCCCGGTCTCGATGAAGACGCCTGGAAAGCCACGGTCGCCGACCCGCGGCAGCTCGCCGAGCAACTCGCCGAAGCCAAAGCGCGGTGCGTCTTCGAGCGGAAACCGGCCGCCGCCGTGATCGGCAGCGACCAGCTGGTGGCCTGGCAGGGCCGCACGCTCGGCAAGCCGGGATCGCGCGAACGGGCCATCGACCAGCTGAAGTGCCTGGCCGGTACGACCCATGAGCTGGTGACGGCCGTCTGCATCTTGACGCCGCAGCGCCGCTGGGCTCACACGGATGTGGCCCGCTTGCGGATGCGAGCCCTGCGCCGAGACGAAATCGAGCGCTACGTCGATGCCGATCAGCCGTGGGACTGCGCGGGTGCTTACAAGCTGGAAAGTCGCGGCATTGTCTTATTTGAGTCGATCGAGTCGGTCGATCAGACGGCCATCACCGGCCTGCCGCTCATGGCACTCACCTCAATCTTGCGTGAGATCGGCTTCGCCATTCCGTGAGCAGCCGGCTCGTAGCTCTTTCGCCAGAAAGGGGGCGGGCCAAGTCCGGCGGGCTCCCTTTGCTTCCTTGCATCGCTGCGGGCACGCGGCTAGATTGGCCCCGACGCCTCAACCAGGCGCACGGCGGCCGCGCAATCTTTCAGCATAAGGTCAGGTCGGATGGCATTATCGGTTTCCGCTACTCCTCAGCCCGATTCCTCAACGCTCACAGAGGGGCAGGCCGCGGGACGTGGTGCCTGGCTGGCGCTCACTGCTGCCTTGCTCGGATGGATGTTTGATGGCGCTGAGATGGGCGTCTTTTCACTTGTCGGTCGACCCGCGCTCAAGGACTTGATGAGCCGCGAGGAGGCCTTTGCCGCGCTGGCTGGGGCAGACTTGGAACGGCATGTGGCCCTGTGGCTGGGAGTTATCACGGCGGTGTTCCTGGTCGGGGCCGCGACAGGAGGCGTCTTGTTCGGATGGCTGGGGGACCGTATTGGCCGCGTCCGCGCGATGACCTTGAGCGTTCTTTGCTATGCCGTCTTCACCTCGCTGTGTGGTATTGCCGCGTCTCCGCTGCAATTGGGCGTCTTTCGCTTCATCGCCTCCTTGGGAATGGGCGGCGAGTGGTCGCTGGGCGTGGCGCTGGTCATGGAAGTCTGGCCCAACCGGTCTCGGGCCTTCATGGCCGGTTTGATCGGAGCGGCCGCCAACGTCGGATACCTGATGGTCGCCATCGTCGGCCTGGGTCTTTCGACGCTGCTGGTCCATGTTCAGCAAGGGATGCTGGACGCTGGAGTCTCACAGGCATGGGTCGATCATCTGACCGCGAACCAGGGCTGGCGACTGATGATGATCCTGGGCATCGCGCCGGCGCTGCTCACCTTTTTCATCCGGCTGTTTGTCCCCGAGTCGTCGAAGTGGCAGGAAGAAAAGGAAAGTGGCAGCACGTCCCACTGGGCTACGCAGGACCTGATTGGCGTCTTCATCGGTGCGTTAGGTCCGGGATTGCTCGTCTATCTGTACGCATTTCCGAGCACCGGATCGTTTGAGCACACGATGACGGTTCGGCTGGTGGCCACGGTCTTGGGCGTCCTGCTTGCCGTTGTCGGGTACACGTATCCGGTGTTGCGTTATCTGCAGCGATTACATGCGGCGCAGCCCGCCGGGACGCCATCGGAAGCCGGCCCCACGATCCGCCGCATGCTGCTCGCCGCCTGTCTGAGCGGCGTGGCGCTGCTCGGTACCTGGGGCGGAACGCAGCAGGCGCCGGCCTGGGCCGATAAGCTGGTCGACCCGCCCAAGCCGTCGCCCGCCGCCTCGCTGCCGGACGGACCGCCCGGCGGCGGAGCGCAGGCCGCGACCGTCACAGCCGCCAATCCCGCTCCGCGACCCCACGCCAAGGAATTTACGCTGATCTGGCTCTCGATCGGAGCCATAGTCGGGACGATCGGTGCGGCGCTGGCCGGCGACTGGCTGGGGCGTCGGAAAGCCTATTTCCTGCTGTGTCTGCTTTCCTTCGGTTCGGTCGTGCTGCTGTTTCAGTTCAATCGGCATTACGGAAACATGTTGCTGTTCTCTGCCTTCGTGGCAGGCACGTTTACGGCTTCGTTCTACGGCTGGCTGCCTCTCTATCTGCCCGAGTTGTTCCGGACGAACGTCCGTGCCACCGGACAGGGGTTCGGTTTCAATTTCGGCCGCATTCTGGCCGCCGTGGGATCCTTTCAGCTAGGTGCCCTGGTGGCTGCTTTTGAAGGTGGGCTCACCGTCGGTCCCATTACCCTGGCCGGCGGCTACCCGTCGGCCTGCACTATCTTGAGCACGGTGTATGCGGTGGGCATGGTCCTGATCTGGTTCGCGCCCGAGACGCGCGGTCAGCCGCTGCCGGATTAGCCGACGTGGTCGCAGGGTGTTCAGCACGCCAGGGACACACAAGCACCAAAAGAAATCGCCTTTCGGCCTGCGGCGGTCAAGCCGCGGGGCGAAAGGCGATGGCAAGCTTGTCGAAAGATCCTACCGCGCGGGCCCCGCGCCTTACTGCGGATTCGCCATTGTTCCCTTTAGCAGGATGCGGCCGACACGATGGTCATGGCCGCCTCGTAGACGCGAAAATCCGAGTCACGCGAGGCCCCCTTGCAACGATGGCTCGATGTCGATCGTTCCTCCTCCTTCTGTTGGACGCAACCCGGCAGGAGGGAAGATCGGTCCCCACCCGCGGGACTGTAACCGCCTATCTGCTAAACCGCCTGCACCACCTTTCTTCCCCTCCTGGCGTCCAACCTTCGCTCCAAGAAGGGGAAGACTTGCGGGAGCGAACGGTGCTCTCCCCCCCCCCAACTCAAGGACTCCGCAGCTGTTTGTGACAATTCACACAGCTGACAGTCATCTGCGTGAATGCCAGCGTCGCCCCATCCAGGTTGCCGGCCTGAGCGGTTCGCACCAACTCGTCAATCGCAAACTGAAATTGGTGCAACTGCGTCCGGTAACCGGCAGGCTCCCGACGCACGAAGTACTCAATCTTGTTGAGTGCCTTCATCGCGGTCGCATGTTTGCTGACCAAGTCCAGATTACCCCGTGTCAGCCCCTCCAGGATTCCCTCCGAATGGGACAACTTCTGCTTCATCCACACCGAACCGGCGGCCTCACTCTCTGGCGACGCATCGGACGAGGGACCTGCCCGGTCCTGTCCGACCACACCCCACGCCAGCACCGCAGCCAAGATCAGGAAACCGCCTCCTACCCACTTCGTCGTCCTCATGGCTCACCTCGTCGTGCGACGACTGCCAAGGCATCGGGCAACGATTCGCACAGCGGCCACAATGTGTTGAGGTGCGTGATCTCGAGGATCTCGCGCTCATGTGCCGACACGTTGCAGAATGCCAGTCGTCCGCCCGCCGACTTGACGCGCTTCCACAACTTGACGAAGAACGCCAGAGCCGTAGAGCCGTAAAAGTCGGTTTCGCGAAAGTCGATCACGACATTCTTGATCTCGCCCGAGTCCACGCGCCGCAACGTCACATCGGCAGCCGCCTCGATCTGGTCGAACTCGAACTCCCGCAGATCCGCCGACGGAGTCAACACGAGCGTCCCATCGATCTGATAAACGCGCAACAGCTGGTTGTCGCTCGTAGCAGTACTCATCGTCGTGCTCCTTGTTCTGCGAGCCATCTGGTACGAGGTGCACCTCGCGTGCCGTGAGTACTAGCACCGTGACGTTTCCCGTAAGCCGTTGCCTGTCACGAGGTAGGGCCGCGACCGTCCGAGGGCATCCCCCACGGAGCGCGCGGAGAACGTTACCATTCCGCGCAGCGAGAGCGACATTGACACAGTTTCAGCCGCTGACGATGCCTTTGCAGCGAGGCGACCCGCACGTGCAGGGAATCGTCAGCCCCTCGTCCTCGAGGTGGTAGTCGAGCGTCAGTTCATCTTGGGCGGCAATCGGCCGGAGGCTGGTGAAATAGATGTGTCCGCGGACGCTGTGCGCCTCCAGATTGGGGTCGCAGGAATGATTGATGAATTCCGCACCGCTTCCTCCGACGGCACCGTCCAACGCCCAGCGGTCGTTCAACCAGAACAGGTAAAGATGGTGGCGGAAACTGCGCCGCCAGACTTCGTGGGCATCGATCTTTTCGCCGGAGTACTCAATCACACGGCGGCGCGCGGGAATTGCCGCCGTGGCGAAGACTCCCCAGCGGTGGATTGGCGAGGGGGCGAGTTTCAGCGGGAAATAGCAGTACTTACGCTTCAGTCTCGGTACGGCTTCAATTCCGCCGGGCAGCACGACCTCGCGCACAAACGCCGTGGGCCGCCGAGGCTTCCGCGGCGGGACGCGATGGGCACCGTTTTCGCTCGTTCCGCGGCCACGCCGGCGCGCGGCTCCCTTTCGCTCGTCTTCCCTTGCTTCGGCCTGCCACCGCGATGCATCGAGTCCCGCGGGCATACCGGGAATGCTCCCCTCGGATGTTCCGGACGACGGGAGCGGGTCCAGTCCGCGCCGCTCCTCCTCGCTGACGTCCGGCATGGGAGGACTTAACGGCGGCGAATCGGGAAAGGGGTCGTACTCCCGCAGCTTCCGAAACGTCGCGACACGTGCACGGCCCGGTTCGACGCAGCCGTTGCCCTGGCCAAAATGAACCTGCTGAAAATGTTCAATGGCGCGTCGAGTTTGCGGGCCCGCAATGCCATCCATCAGCAATTCCTCGACCGGCCCACCCTCGGAGACGGGCACACAATTCAAGAGGTACTGCACTGTCAGCACATCGGCTACCCGGTTTTCCTTGCCTAGTCCAACCGCTGCCTTAAGCGACTTGCCGACCATACATCTCCTTTGTCGATTGCCATGCGTCGCGAATTCTAGTGGACGGTGGCCAACGCGGCGAGCCTGGTGCCGGAGGTCGATCAGAGGACGCCGAAGCGGCGGTAGGCTTCGGTGGCCAGCATGCCGTCGCGGATCGCGTCCCGCGTGCGGTTCTCGGCATGGACCTTGTCCCAGGCTCGCTGAATTGCCTCCTGCTCGACGGCCTGCGGTACAACCACCACTCCGTCGATGTCAGCGAATACCAGGTCCCCGGGGTGAAACCGCACGCCGTCGATCTCCACGGCCACATCCACATCGATGACGCGGTTACGATTCTGGCTGTCGTAGACGCTGGTGCCGCGCGCGAACACCGGGAATCCCATGCGCCGCATCTTCTGTACGTCGCGCACCGCACCGTCGACGATGGCGCCGATACAGCCCGTGTTACGCGATGCCGTCGAGAGGAGTTCGCCCCACAGCGCCGACTGCATGGATCCGCTGGCCGCACAGATCATGACATCGTCGGGACGGCAGGAGTCGACAGCCAGCAACTCCAGTTCATAGGGACTCGGATCCACGTGGTACATGTCCGCCCACAATGTCGTTTTGCAGCGCCCGACGAGTAGTTGGTCCGAGCAATACGGACGCAGAGGAACTCGCGGCGACTGGCGCGGATAGCCCAGTGCATCCAGAGCGTCGCTGACTACCGCCGCGTACAGGGTCTCGCGCATCATTGCCAACGTGATCGTGCCGGCCATATTCGTCTCAGTGTGTGCAGCAAAAAGAAGAATTCCTCGGAGTCCGCTGTGCAGCGAAGAGCGTATGCGAAGCCCGTCTGGAAATCTACCCATCCCTCCGCGCCGGCCGCGCGCTGCGCGGGATCGTCCCACCGCGCGGTTCCCGAGGCACGCGGATGCTTGAACGATGTCTCGGCAACGTCCAGAATGGCGACGCGCAGCGCGCGACACCGGCCGGACCTCGGCGGTGCGTGCCAGCTTCGGCGGGCGTTCGAACCATGGGATGTAATCATGAAGCGAGTCGGAATACTAGCGCTGCTCCACGAATCGAACACGTTCATCGCCGAACCCACGACGCTGCGGTACTTCGAGGAAAACGTGCTGCTCACGGGTGAGGCGGTGCGCAAGCGGTTCGCCGATACCCACCATGAGTTGGGTGGTTTCTTTGACGGTCTGCGCGAAGCGGGCTGCGATGCCGTGCCCATCTTCGCCGCGCGTGCTGTGCCCTACGGCACGATCACGGCGGAAACCTACGAGGTGTTGCTCGACCGGATGCTCCGAGCACTCGACGGTGCCGGACGGCTCGACGGCATCCTCGCCGCGCCGCACGGGGCGACGGTCAGCGAACGCGTGGCCGACGTCGATGGCCACTGGCTGGAATGCGTCCGGCAGCGGATCGGCCCCGGCTGCCCCTTGATCGGCACCCTCGATCCGCACGCCAACCTGTCGCGGCAGATGGTCGGAGCGACGGACGCGCTCGTGGCCTACCGTTCCAACCCGCACCTCGACCAGCGTGCCCGCGGATTGGAGGCGGCGAACTTGATGGCCCGCACCCTGCGCGGCGAAGTTCGACCGACGCAAGCCGCTGCCTTTCCGCCGCTGGCTATCAACATCGAACGGCAGCTGACCAGCGAGCCGCAGTGCCGGCCGCTGTACGAGCTGGCCGACTCCCAATTGCAGCGCCCTCGGGTGTTGTCGAACAGCATTTTCCTGGGTTTTCCGTACGCGGACGTGGCGGAGATGGGCAGCGCCGTTCTGGCCGTCACGGATCAGGATCCTCCGCTGGCTGAGACATGTGCCGCGGAACTGGCCCGCTACTTGTGGGAACACCGCGAGGAATTCGCCGGCCAGCTGACGAGCATCGACGAGGCCCTCGCGGTCTGCGAGACAAGCGAGGGTCCAGTTTGCTTGCTCGACATGGGGGACAATGCCGGAGGCGGTTCGCCGGCCGACAGCACTCACCTGGCTCACGCCATTCGGCGCCGCCACATGGTCCCCGCCTTCGTCTGCCTGTACGACCCCGTGGCCGTGGGCCAGGCAGCGGAAGCGGGACAGGATGCGGTTGTGCGGCTACGTGTCGGGGGCAAGACCGACCACCTGCATGGCGAGCCGCTCGAAGATGAGTTCACGGTCCTCGGCGTCTATGATGGCAAGTTCCACGAACCCGAACCCCGCCATGGCGGTTTCACGCACTGTGACCAGGGGCCGACGGCCGTGGTGCGGGGGAAGAGTGGAATCACCTGCATGTTAACGTCTCGCCGTATGCCGCCGTTCAGCATCCGCCAGCTGACGACTTTCGGGGTCGAACCGCGATCCTTTCGCGTGCTGGTAGCCAAGGGGGTGAATGCCCCGGTGGCGGCCTATCAGCCGGTGTGCACGCAGCTGATCCGCGTCAACACACCGGGCTGCACCACGGCCGACATGACGATGCTCGACTTCCGTCATCGGCGCCGACCCATGTTTCCCTTTGAACGTGACACGCGCTGGGACGGTCCGACCGGCAAGGGCGGCTGATCCTGGCTCAACGAACGGCTCTAGCCCTCACGAGGTTCTCATGTCGGTTGTCTGCTGTGCGCAGAAGTCCGGTCCGATCGCCGCACCGGGTTGGTTCGCTTTGGGACCGGAACGCTCGCTCCCGCGCGTGGCTGTCGCGCTGGCGACGCTGATCGCCGGTCTCGCAAGCCGAGAATGCCGAGCGGACGAGGTGGGCCGTCCCTTCGGCCTGGATCGGCGCGTGCCGCTTGCCACCTCCCGCTTCCAAGGATCGCCCGAGCCTCCTGCTCCGTATCGCGTCGAGCGGCGGTTCCCCCAACTGCAGTTCCACGATCCCGTCGTGCTGACCGATGCACCGGGTACGGATCGGCTGTTCCTGGTGGAAGTAACCGGCAAGATCTACTCGTTTCCTGCCGCCGACGACAAGGTGGCCCAAGCCGATCTCTGCGTCGACCTGAAAACCGGACTCGAGAAAGTCGATCAGGTCTACGGACTGACGTTTCATCCTCGGTTCGCCACCAACCGCGAGGCCTTCATCTGTTACCGCGTCGCGTCGGACGTGCCCGATGGGACTCGCGTCTCGCGATTTCTTGTCAGCCGCGAGGACCCACCACGAATCGATCCCGCGAGTGAACAAGTCGTGATCACATGGCGCGGGGGTGGTCACAATGGTGGCTGCCTGGCGTTCGGTCCGGATGGCTATCTGTATGTGTCGAGCGGCGATGGAGGGCCCGCGTTTCCGCCCGATCCGCTCCAATCGGGTCAGGATGTCTCGACGCTGTTGTCGGCGGTGCTGCGGATCGACGTCGACCATCCAGCGGCCGATCACCCCTATTCCATTCCGTCCGACAACCCGTTTGTCGGTCTGGCCGGCGCCCGTGGCGAGATCTGGGCATATGGGTTTCGAAACCCCTGGAAGATCAGCTTTGATGCGCGGACCGGCGCCCTGTGGGCCGGCGACGTCGGATGGGAACTGTGGGAGATGATCTACCGCGTCGAAAAGGGAGGCAACTACGGTTGGAGTCTGGTCGAGGCCTCGCAACCGGTCCACCGCGAGCGGCCGCGCGGACCGACGCCAATCGTACCACCGACCGTGGCCCACTCGCACATCGAGGCACGCAGCATTACGGGCGGCAATGTCTATCGGGGGGAGCGGCTGGAAGACCTCGTCGGATCATACATTTACGGCGACTACGTAACGGGCAAGCTGTGGGCGTATAACCCCGAGGTGGACCTGCCCGGCAAGCCGCGGGAACTGGCCGATACGGCCTTGCCCATCGTTTGCTTCGGTGTCGATTGCCGTCAGGAGTTGTACATCGTCAGCTATGACGGCACGCTGCACGGGCTGGAGAAGAACACCGCTGCCGTCGCCAACGCCGCCTTTCCCACACGCTTGAGTGAGACAGGGCTGTTTGAGTCCGTGCCGGACCATGTGCTGGCCCCCGGAGTCCTGCCGTACGGCATCAAGGCCGAGCCATGGATGGATGGTGCCCATGCTCAACGCAGCATCGCGCTGCCGGGGACTTCGTCACTGGGAATCTTCCCGTCGAGCAACGTGCAGATTGGATTCATCAAGGACACCTGGAGTTTTCCCAATAACGCGGTGCTGATGAAAACGATTTCGCTCGAATTGCAGGCCGGACGTCCCGCATCGGCCCGCCGGCTCGAGACCCAGATCCTGCACTACGATGTCGACACCTGGCGGGCCTATAACTACATCTGGAACGACGACCAGACGGATGCCGTGCTCGCTCCCGATCAGGCCGCTCAGCGCACGTTCGAAGTCCAAGACGAGCGGGCGCCCGGCGGCCGCCGCTCGCAAACCTGGCATTTCGCGAGCCGGACCGAGTGTCTGCTGTGCCACACGACTCGCGGAGGGACGGTCTACGGTTTCAATCCTCCCCAGTTGGATCGCGACTTCGACTATGGTGGCGGGCGCGTCAATCAGCTGCGCTCCTTGGGGCACATCGGGTTGTTCAGCGAGGTGGCGAAAGAGCCGGCCTATGTCATGGTGGACCCGTATGACGAGACTGCGGCACTGGAGCAGCGGGCTCGCGCGTATTTGCATGTCAACTGCGCCC
>JBFWYF010000072.1:0-14089 GCA_050186685.1 Pirellulaceae bacterium | reverse complement strand
CTGCCTGGGGTTTGGAGCCGTCAGTCTGATCGAAGGAGGTGGCAGGGTTGTGCGCGGGCGAACGTCCGCCGGCCACGCCGGTACGACTGACCCCAGTCTAACCTCGTGTGCAACTGCGTCAAACAAGCGGCAGGCGGGCGCGGGGCGAGCGCAGACCCCGGAAACCGCGGCGAGCACCGCGGCTTGCCTAGGTTGACGTGCCGGGACCCGAATCGGCCGCGGACACGTGCGAGACAATCCGCACCGCAAACTTGGGGACATCCAGCCATTGGGGCAAGGCGAAGCATCCCGAAGTCGTATCCGACCCGGTCGGCGTCGCCGGGATGTGGTCGCTCAGCGTCACGACTTGACGCGGCGTCAGCTGATCAACGGCCAACTGCCGGTCACACAGCCCCCGCAGAACCGCGAGTTGCTCGTCCGTAACAAAGATCTCGGCGGGCAGGTCGAAAAGCATCTTCATCAATGCCGCGGCGTGCAGCCGGCTCAACAGGGCCTGCTCGGCGGGCGAAAAAGCATGATCCCATTGCTCCAACAAAGCATGGCGTGTCCGATCTTTCACCTTGCCCAGTCCATGGGCGGCGATAATCTCGTCCAGCGGCGGCAGTTGCACGCGAGCCTGAGGATGCCGGTAGTCATAGATCAGGATGGTCCGCCCCGCTACGGAGAATTTGTCCGCTTCGCCGGGAGTCATGGACAGGACCTGAGGACCGTCGGGCACATTGGGCGTTTCGCCGCGGATCCACAGTCGGCGCCAGCCTCGCCAGTCTCCGTTCCAATCCCGATCGCCCGACTTGTAGTGCCGATAGTACGGCGGAAAGTAATCCGGGCCGCTGACGTAGATCTTCAAGTCGTCGATATCGAGGCCAATCAATCCACGCCGGTAAACCAGTGACGACAGTTCGACGGTCATGTAGTACACGCGAAAGCCCTGCCGAAATACATCGCGTTCGCACTCGACGATTTCCTGCAACGTCGCCACGACCGCGTCGGTCAGGTTTGGGATTTCGTGCCGCTCGGGCAATTGATCGACCTCTGCGTCGCCCAGGCGGCGCAGCAGTTCTTTGCCGAGCATATACAGGAACCAGTCCGGTTCACGGACGGTCGCCCGCCGGATATCGACTACCGCCTGGGTGCGCGCCAGCCCCTGTTCCCCAATACGCGCGATCGTCCACAGGGCCAGACAGCGCACCCAGTTGTCCGAGCTGCGCAGCAGGGAGGCTACGAGCGGATAGGCGACTTCGCCCTGCCGAGCGAGGGCTTCGGCGGCATGCACGCGGACCTTGCGGACGTTGTGGAAGAACGCCAGGCGAAGTTGCTGATTCGCCTCGGGAATGCGCAGCGTTCCCAGATTACGGACGGCTGCCAGCGCGAGGTCGGGATCCTCCAGCTCCATGATGCGCTTGTAAAGCTCGGTCAAGTTATACCGGGTGGTGGTCCCGCGAATCCGCATGTCGAGCAGACCGAGCCTCGCTACGGGCATGTCGGCCAGGGCGTCGAGCAACACTTGGACCAGGGACTTGGCCAGTACGTACGGTTCGCTGAACCAGTCGGTACGATAACTCTCCAGTTCAAAAATCTTGCGGTGCAGGAGGTGAATGAACGAGCGAAAGGCTTCCTCGTCGACGGACGCGACGGCCGCGGCGAACATCTCCTTCCGCAAGTCCTGATCCTGGACGTGCGAATAAACCTCGGCGAACAGTCGATGAATCCAGGGACAGCCTCGCTCGTGCAATTGCTGCAGCCACTCGAATTCGTGGCGTGCTTGCGCGGAATGTTTGGGCCACTGGTCGAACTGCTGCTGCTCCAGTCGCACGAACTGGGAAAACAGAAACTCCTCCAGATCATGCCGATGGGCGGCTCGCGGCGACAAGCCTCCTGCCGGCGCGACCAGTTCGCACACTTCCGTCTCGTTGCTCTCCGTGTCGACGAACCGGTGGAACGTCATGCCCGCCACGCTGTTGATGAGATAGCCGCCACGGCCCTGGTCGAAGTCGACGGCGATGCCGATTTGCCGGTTCAGCAGCGAGACGTTCACCGCCGTGCGGTCATGGCGATGCCCGAACACGATCTGCCGTACACCACAGGACCGGACAGCGGCATCGAATTGCCGCGCCGAGGTGATTTCGAACAGGGCCCATAAGGGCGATGTCTCGGTCCGCAAGAGCGTCGAGAACACCGGATGGCTGGACGCCCGGGCATCCCGCAGGTCCCGTTCGATCAGCGGGAGGGCTGCCAGGCCTTGCTGACCTTGGTATTCGAACACGAAATGGCCGTGCCGATTAATCTTCGGAAAGGCGTGCAGATATCCCGTGCCATAGGGATCGACCGCAAACACGCGATGCGTGCGCTGAATCCAGTCCGACATTTCCCGCAATTCGGGCTGGGCACGCAGCAGCACGAGGTCGGCCGCCGTCAATCGCTTTCCGCCGCTCAACACGAGCGGCGCGTCCCCCCGCTGGGCTCGCTCTCGATTCATCTCCTCCAGTAGATGATGGCCACCGAATGAATGAAAGAAGCGTAGCTGACGATCATTGCCCAACATCCCCGCCACCAGGGCAAGCTCATGGTTGCCCCACATCAACGTCAAGCGGCGTTCGGTCGACGAGTTCGGGACAAGCGTCTGCAGTTGCCGGAAGACCGACCAACCGCCGGACCCGGCATATAAGTCCCCGACGAGGTAGACATGGTCGATGCCGCTCGCTTCGGCGCGCCGCAAAACTTCGGCCAGCCGCCGCCCATTGCCGTGCACGTCCGAGGCGGCGAGAAAGCGAGGTAATTCAGAAGCCTCCAGGGCGGACGGCTCCCGCGGCAAACGGCGTAGCCACTCGGCAATCTGACGTATCTGTTCCCGCACGGATTACTGCTGCCTCGCACTCGTCAGCGAATGCACCTCCGCGACCACGGCTTGTCCGTCCGAAGGCTGCTCCGACGAAGTTCGGCGAGGGGATCCGGTCAGCCGAACAGCCAGGTAATAAAAAACCGGCGTCAGGAAGATGCCGAAAATCGTCACGCCCAGCATACCGGCAAAGACCGCGATGCCCAAGGTGCGGCGCATTTCCGCACCAGCTCCCACCGCCAGCGCCAACGGAACCACGCCCAGGATAAAGGCAAACGATGTCATCATAATCGGACGCAGCCGCAACCGGCACGCTTCCACCGTCGCCTCCGTCACCGGCACTCCGGACGCCGTTTTCTCCTTGGCGAACTCGACGATCAAGATCGCGTTCTTGCTGGCCAGCCCCACGAGCACCACAAACCCGATCTGGACGAAGATATTGATATCCATGCCCGCCATCGCCACGCCCGCCACGGAACAAAGCAGGCACATCGGCACGACAAGGATCACGGAAAACGGCAGACTAAGGCTTTCATACTGAGCGGCGAGCACCAGGAAAACCAGGACAACTGCCAGCGTGAACACGACCATTGCCGTGTTGCCGGCGCGGATCTGCAACAGCGTCAGCTCGGTCCATTGCAGGTCCATGCCCTGCGGCAACTCCTTGGCCGCCACGGATTCCATCGTCTTGATCACTTCGCCCGTGCTGACGCTGGGCAGCGAAGCTCCATTGACGGATGCCGCTGCCACCCCATTGTAACGCACGACCAGCGCGGGCCCACCTCGCGGACTGACCCGAGCCACGCTCCCCAGCGGCATCATCTTGCCCTGAACGTTGCGGACCTGCAGCTGCGCGACCTGCTCGGGAGACATCCGATATTGTGGATCCGCCTGGAGGTTCACCTGCCATGTGCGGCCAAACTGGTTGAAGTCATTCGTGTAATATCCGCCCAAATGCAGTTGCAGCGTGAGAAAGACGTCGTTCAACGGGACTCCCATCGCCTTGCACCGGCTGCGATCGACGTCGACGTACATCTGGGGTGTCTGCGCGCGAAAGGCGCTGAATACTCCGGCGATGCCCGGCTGCTGGCCGCCCGTTGCGGCGAACCGATCGGCCGAAGCTTGCAGCTCTTCTAATCCCAGATCGCTGACATCGCGCACCATGACCTTGAAACCACCGGCATTACCCAAACCATCCACGGGCGGAGCGCCAAACACCGATACCGACGCATCCTGGATTTCGCGGAACAGCGCTCGTCGCAAGCGAGACGCAATCGCATCCGCCCCGGACGCGGCCCCATGTCGTACGTGAAACTCGTCAAGGATTAAGAACAGCGAACCGTAATTCGAGCCAATCGCATTCTGGACAATGGATTGACCCGTCAACGCGATGGCGTGGGCGATACCCTGGCCGGGCCGATCCGATTCCGCGTGCGATCCGCCACCCGCGTGCGTCGAGTCGCCCTCCGTTCCCCGGTCGCCCAATGCGATCTTCTCGATCTGCGCCATGACTTCCGCCGTCCGTTCCACCGAAGCGGAATCGGGCAGCCGCACGTCGACGAGCAGATAGCCTTTGTCCTGAGACGGGATAAACCCCGTCGGCACGCTGGTAAATCCGACATACGTCAGATACAGCAGGCCGCCGTAAACCGCCATCACCAGGACGCTCACGCGGAGCAGCATCGCCACGCCGCGCGCGTAGAAATTGGCGCTGGTCGTAAATGCCTGATTGAACGCCCGAAAAAACCACCCCAGCATCCCATTGATCAGCTGGGTCAGCAGATCCCGCTGCTCCTGCTTGGGCTTCAGCAACAGGCCGCAAAGCGCGGGACTGAGGGTTAACGAATTGACCGCGGAAAAGAAGGTCGAGACGGCAATCGTCAGTGCGAACTGCCGAAAGAACTGGCCCGTGATACCGGAGATGAATGCGCAAGGAATAAAGACGCACATCAGCACGAGCGAGATCGCGATGATCGGGCCGGTAACCTCCGACATCGCCTTGCGGCAGGCGTCGCGCGGACGCAGACCATGCTCGATATGGTGTTCGACCGCCTCCACCACCACGATGGCGTCGTCGACCACAATACCGATGGCCAGGACCAATCCGAACAGGGACAGATTGTTCAGGCTGAAACCCAGACCTGCCATCACCGCAAAAGTACCCACGATCGCCACCGGCACAGCCAGGAGCGGAATCAAGGTCGCTCGCCACGACTGCAGGAACGCCAACACGACGATGGCGACGAGAACGATTGCGTCGCGCAGCGCCTTGAATACCTCGTGAATGGACTCGTCGATGAACGGCGTCGTGTCATAGACGATCTGGAAGTCCAGGCCCGGTGGAAAGCGCCTCTTGAGCTGCTCCATACGTTCCCGAACGCCGTCCGCTGTCGCCAGCGCATTGGAGCCGGGCTGCTGGTAGATGGCCAGGCCAATCGAAGGCCTGCCATCCAGGCTGCAACGGGTATCCTGGTTCTTGGCCCCCAGCTGAATACCGCCCAGCTTCTCACCCGAGTCGATTTCGCGAATGTGCGTCACGACATCGCGCAATCGGGTCACGGCGCCATCCGCGCCTGTCTTGAGCACGATGTCACCGAATTGGTCTGGCTGGGACAGTCGTCCGAGAGTAGTCAGCGTGTACTGGAATGCCTGGCCCTTCGGCATCGGCGGACGGCCCAGCGCACCGGCTGCCACCTGGACGTTCTGTTCGCGCAGAGCGTTCACGACGTCGCTGGCTACGAGGTTGCGCGTTGCCATTTTTTCCGGGTCCAACCACACGCGCATGCTGTAGTCGAGCTGACCCAGGAAGCTGATGTCTCCCACGCCCTTAATCTGGGCGAGTTCGTCCCGCAGCCGGATGGTGGCGTAGTTGCTGAGATACAGCTGGTCCAAGGAACCGTCGGGAGAGATCAGGTTGACGACCAGCAGGATGGCGGGAGACTTCTTGCGGACGGAAACGCCCGTCTGTTTCACTTCCGCCGGCAACGACGGCAACGCCAGGTTCACCCGGTTCTGGACGAGCACCTGGGCCATGTCCAGGTTCGTACCCACGTCGAAAGTTACCGTCAGGCTGTAGCCGCCGTCGTTCGTCGATTGCGAAGACATGTAGAGCATGTTCTCGACGCCAACCACCTGCTGTTCGATGGGTGCGGCAACCGTCGCGGCGACGACCGTGCTGCTGGCTCCCGGATACATGCAGCTGACCTGCACCGTCGGGGGCGTAATCTCCGGGTACTGGGCGATGGGCAGCAGTCCGACTGCCACCGCGCCAGCCAATACAATGATCGTCGAAATGACGGCGGCGAAGACCGGCCGCTCGATAAAGAAATGCGCCATGGCTCAGTCTGCCTTCCGGGGCGAAGCGGCAGCAGCATCTCCACCCGTCTCGGGCTGGGGCGGAAGATCGCTCACCGGCCGATCCGCGGGTGCCGCCGACTCCTCTTCCTGTGCTTCGACCTTTTCATTCGGGCGGACTCGCTGCAATCCGCGCGTAATGACTCGTTCCCCGGCGGCTAAGCCCGATCGGATGACGCGCCAGGTTCCCTGCTGCCGGCCCAGCTCGACCGTTCGGCGAACGGCCGTGCCGTCGGTATCCACCACATACACGAATTGCACACTCTGGTCCGTGGCAATGGCCTGCTCCGGCACCATCAGCGCCTCATAGGCCTTGCCGATCGATATGCGGACGCGGACAAACATGCCGGCCACCAGCGCGCGATCGTCATTGGGCAGGACGCCGCGCAGCCGGATCGTACCTGTGCTCGCGTCGACCTGGTTGGATGCGAAATCCACGGTGCCCTGACGCGGAAAATCCCGCTCGTTGGCCAGTTGCACCAGACACGGAATCTGACGTTCTCGCAGCGAGGTGGATGTCTTCGCGACCGCACCATCTTTGGCCATCGACTTGTAACGCAGCAACGAAGCCTCGTCGACGTCGAAATACACGTAGATGGGCTGCTCGCGTACGATGCGCGTCAGCAGAGTGCCGCCGGAAGCACCACCCGTTACAAAATTCCCCTTAGTCAAAAAGGCCCGATCAATGCGGCCGGTGAGCGGACTGACAATTGTCGTGTACTTGACGTCCAACGCAGTGCGGGCCGCATCGGCCTGGGCCGAAATGACCGAGGCTTCCGACTCCCGCACCGCCGCCACGGTCTCCTCGTAGTCCTCCTTCGACACGGCGCTGCTCTTTAACAGCACCTCATTCCGAGCCAGCTTGGCCTTGGCTAATTCCCGCTTGGACTCCCATACGGTGACGCGCGACAGCGACTGCTGGTGGATGGCCTGGAACTCGTCCGGTTCAATCGTGAAGAGCGGTTGACCCTCCTGGACTTCTTCACCGTCCTGGAAGTCAATGGTCTTCAAGAAGCCATGAACGCGGGAGACGATATCGACGGCTTCCGACGCTTCGGCCCGCCCGATGTACTCGTCATAGTCCTGTGTCGTCTGCTCGAGCACCCGGGTGACGGTCACGATCGGTATCGGCGGCGATTCCACCACCGCCTCGGCGCGCCGACATCCAACGGGTCCAGCCAGCAAGGCTCCAACCAACAGAATTCCGAGTCGCCGATGGGACATCACGGGTAACTCTCCCCCTGGTACGGCTGAATACGGTGAGCGTGCCGAGCGATCCCAGGCGGGCACGAAGTCCCGCACCGAGTAGAAGCCGTTCTGCGACTCATCTCACGGCGAAAGGGTAGCGACTCCCTTCGAACGGGCCATTGCTTAACATGCCCGTCTCGGGTTGACAAGGGAGCGCCCCCTTGACTGACCGAACGGCTTCTCATAATTCTCTTAAAGAGCTACACTCTTTCAGGTGGTATTGTGACTGCAGGGCGAGGTGGCTCGGCAACGGAAAAAGCCATCTCCTCCTGGCGCGGGGCCACCTGCGGCGGTCCGGGCAGGACGACACGGAAGGGGTAACAGGGACACGGAAGGGGCAACAGGATGAAGCGATACAGCGTGGTTGCGCGGAGGGTCTGCCACCAGACGGATCGGGCGGCAAAGACGCGCCCCCAAGGTCCCGCTTCCGGTCTCGCCACGATTGGTTCTCTAGGAGCCTGCTGCCTGACGGGCGTCCTGGCGCTGGCAAGCATTTGGCCGTGTCCTGCGTCCGCGGTAGCCGCTCCTCAGCGAGACGCCTCGAGCCGTCCCTCGCCACCGCCCGGCACCGAGGTGCGCAGCCCCACGCCGGTGCCCGAAAGGTCCGCTACCAGCTCGATTCCGGGCGCAGGCCGCACGAAGGTCTCGGCTACCGGTGGGGAATACCCGATCGTCGTCCCGGGTCTCGTGGTCAACTGCCATCTCGCACGACAAGTCCGGGACTTGCCCATCGTACGATCGATTCCGGCGGACCAGCTTTGGCTACAGCTGGGAGACCTTGCAGGGCTGCCGTCTCAGGCAGCATTCCGGCGGGACGTGCGCAAGGTGCGGTTTGACCAGGAAATGGTCGTCGAATTCAACGACTTGCCCGGGGCCCGATTGGTAATGCGATTGATCCGAGCCGGAGATGGCGTGGCGCTGCTGCTGACCAGCCGGTTCATGGAAGGCCCGACTCGGGACTTCGAGTTGACCTATGACCGCCTGCAAAGAGCCGAGGTGGCAGCCCGCCGAGCCCAGGCAGAAGCCCGGGAACGGTTGCGGCAATGTGAGACGGCAGGAAAGGCAACGGCCAAGTCCCTCGCGGCAATCCAGAAATGGCCCCAGGTGACGCTCCATCAATCGCAACGTAAGAAGCTGGCGCTGTTGCAGTTGCAAGGCGTCCAACGGGGGTTGCGCCATCGGTGGGAGTTGGCCCGCCAGCAGTCGAGCGACGCCCAGGCCCGGCTCGCGGCGGTGCCCCGCATTCTGGCTTTCCTGCAGGCCATCGATCAGCGCCCCATTGCGTTCCAGGTCGTCCTGGTACGGAGTTCCGAGGAGGAGTTGCTCGTCGAGTCCGCTGACCCGTAGCCCCTTTCGACCACTGCCCCTTTCGACCACTGCCCCTTTCGACCACTGCCCCTTTCGGCGCTTACGAACACCTCGAGATTTACTTCAGTATCGCGTTCGGCTAGAATTCGCCCTCCATCGCTTCCGGCCCTCGGATCGGCGAGGAACGAACTGCGCTCACCCGAAGCCCTTCTCAAAGAGGAGCGGGGACATGGGCCAGTTATCTCCTCGGCATCCTCGCTGCGAGCGATGCCCGCGGCTTCAGCAGATCCAACCACGCAGTAGAGTCTGTCACATCGAGGCTCGGACGTCCCCCCGTGTTTATCGAAGAAGACGCGCGCAGTTTGCCTCACGCGGGTAGCAGCTTCTTATGTTTCCAGGCGGAGTAATCACACCATGCAGCGATCCGTTCCTGTTCTCGGCGCAGGCTTGATCTTTTGCGTTCTAGGATTCGTGTCGGGATGTGGCGATGGCTATGAATCCGCGGAATCTGCCCGCGAGGAAGTTCAACAGCAGGAAGAACTACGTAAAAGCCAGGCGGCCGAAGAAGCGATATTGAACGAGGACCTCATGCGAGGCGAGCGTCGCAAGTAGATCCGCGATGCGGATTCGATCCCTTTCCGTCTCTCAGTTATTTCCAAGTGTTTTTGTCTGCACCTGCCTTTCTACTTTCCTCCCTTCCTGCTGCGCGGAGTATCGGTATGTCGTACAGAATGAGTCGACGCGGTTTCACGTTAGTGGAGCTGCTGGTTGTGATTGCTATCATTGGGATTCTTGTCAGTTTGCTGTTGCCTGCCGTGCAGGCGGCGCGGGAAGCCGCCCGGCGCATGCAATGCGGCAATAACTTCAAGCAGCTGACTTTGGCCATGCACAATTACGCCGACGTGCACAGCGCTTTTCCTCCCGCCTTTATCCGTGTGTACTTTGACGCAGCTGCGGCCAACACGGACGTCGACACCGAACAGCGAGGCAACTGGGGCTGGGGAGCATTGATCCTGCCGTTCATCGAACAGAAGCCGCTCCATGACTCATTGAACGTGGGGCCTGTCACGTTCGCCACGAACCTGGATGCGGCCGCCACCCGGGCGCTGCTGCAAACCGCGCAGCCCACGTACCGCTGCCCCTCGGACACCGGGCCGGCGCTGAACGCCGACCGCCGCGTGCAAAGCCACGCGCGCACGGCGTACGAGACGGCTGTCTCGAATTACCTGGGGGTCAACAATACGGGCACCGTGGATCCCAATGCCTTCCATCCGCGGCGCGGCTTGTTTGTGCGGGACATGGGCACCCGCTTCGCCGAAATCACCGACGGCACGAGCAACACGCTGGCGCTCGGCGAACGCAACTGGCGACGGCTCCAACCCAACGGTACCGCCGGCGTGCCCGCCGCGGGACTAGTCTTCGGCTGCCGCGGCCAGGCTTCGGGCGTCATGCGCGATTGGGGCTTGATGGACGTCGTCGCGGTCGGACGATTCCGGCTGAACTACAACCAGGGCATCGTGACCCGGCTGAAACGTTCCTTCGGGAGCCATCATCCTGGAGGAGCCCAGTTCTCGTTGTGCGATGGCTCCGTGCGTTTCGTCAGCGAAACCATCCAGGCCGATATGCAGGCCACGCAGCAGACCACCGATGCCGATCCCAACAGTACTTGGGAATATCTGATCGCCATCGCGGATGGTAATCCCGTAGGGGACTACTGAGCCGCAAGGGGCTCTTCCCGGACGGGATTGGTCAGCGCACCAATCCCGTCGATTTCGATGGTGATGGTGTCGCCCGGTTGCAGGTACACCGGCGGCTTGCGGGCGGCGCCAACACCGTGGGGGGTCCCGGTCAGAATGACCGTACCCGGTAGCAATAACGTGCTTCCGCTCAGGAACTCGATCAGCGTCGGCACGTCGAAGATCATGTCGTTGGTATTCCAATCCTGCATGACCTGCCCGTTCAGCACGGTCTTGATCGCCAGGCTGTTCGGATTTGGGATCTGGTCGCGTGTGACGAGGCAGGGGCCGAGCGGACAGAAGGTGGCGAAGGTCTTTCCCCGGCACCACTGGCTCCCGCCGCGTTTCAGCTGCCAGTCACGGGCGCTCACGTCGTTGGCACACGTGTAGCCGAGCACATAGTCCAGAGCCCGGTCGCGCGGAACGTTCTGGCAGGGCCGGCCGATCACGACGGCCAGTTCGCATTCATAGTCGACTGCGTCGCTGCGCAAGTGCCGCGGCAGGAGAATGGGATCCCCGGGATTCTGGATGGCCCCTAGATTCTTCATGAAGACGACCGGGTATTCGGGAATCGGCTGATTGCCCTCGGCCGCGTGTTTTCGGTAGTTGAGCCCGATGCAGAAGATATCGCGGGCTTCGACAGGCGCGAGCAGCTTCGTGACCTGCACGACCTCGCCGGTATCCCGGGGGCTGGAGAAGATGTCGCCGTCCAGCCGCGTGACGTGGCCCTGCGCATGGCGGTGGCCATAGTGCATTCGGCCCGCGGCATCGTGAAAGCGAACGATGTTCATGACTCGAGATCTCCAGCGTGAGTGAGCGGGGAAGCCGGCGTGCGTGACAATCCGCCGAACCAGCGGGGAATATAATCCGCAAGCTTCTCGAGACAAGCTGGCATCGGAACGGTTCAGGGCGTCAGATATTCCGCATCGAGGGAATCCGCCGGTTCGTCGGCGATGCGTGCCACGCGCGCGGACGCCGCTTCGTCCTCGAATTGAATCGTCTGGCCCTGAATGAACCGCGCGTACAGTGAGTAGAGTACCGGCACTTCATAGAGGACGATCAGCGTCGTGCCCGCCAGTCCAAAACAAAGACTGACCGCCATAGGAATTAACACCTGTGCCTGAAACGACGTCTCCATGATCAGCGGAAAGAGCCCGCCGATTGTGGTCACCGAGGTCAGCAGGATGGGACGCAACCGGCGCGAGCCGGCCTGCTGCAACGCTTCCCCCACGGTGGCTCCGCTCTGCAAGCGCGCGTTGATGAAATCGACCATCACAATGGAATCGTTGACCACGACACCGGCCAGTGTCACGAGACCAAACATGCTGAACATCGTGATCGGCAATCCCATGATCGCATGGCCCCAGATGGCCCCCACGATTCCGAAGGGAATAGCTGCCAGCACGATGAGTGGCTGAAAGTAGGAGCGAAACTCCATGGCGAGCAGGACGAACATGGCGAAGATTGCCACGACGAAACCGACGGCGAGACTGCGGACGGATTCGGCCGATTCCGACTGCTGGCCCTCCCAGCGGATGCGGACTCCCGGATACCGGTCCAGTAATTCCGGCAGGAAGTTGGCCTGAAAATCAGCGATGATCTCGCGCGCGTTGCCCTCCGCCTCCAGGACATCGGCGGTCACGGTGATCGACCGGAGTTGCTCGACGCGATTCAGCTCGCTGTACCCGCGTTCCACTCGCACATCCGCCAATTCCGTCAAGGGTCGCCACGAGCCATCGGACGCGCGAACACGGATCTCCTCGAAATCGGCCACGGACCGCCGCGATTCGGAGGGATAACGTACCATCAGTTTCACCTCATGTCGCCCGCGTTGCAGCCGCATGGCTTCGGCGCCGTAATATGAGGCCCGTACGGTTTCGGCCAGATCCGCCGCCGTGACGCCCAGCGCTTTCGCGGTGTCACGTACGGTCAACTGGTACTCCCACTTCCCGGGACGCGAGTCATCGGCAATGTCGACGACACCTGGGTAGCGACGGGCGTCGGCCAGCTCGGCTTTGCACGCTTCGACCGCCTCCTCCAGTTGCTTCATGGCAGCGGCCGGCGCCAGCATCTTGAATTCAATCGGATTCCCCCCAGGACCCATTTCGGGCACGTCAAACACCAGGCTTTCCACTCCGGCGAATTCTCCCGCTGCCTTGCGCCATTCGGTCAAGATGACCGTGCTGGTAATGTCTCGCTGGGAGGTGTCCGTCAGTTCGACAAAGATCACGCCCGAATGGCTGCCATTCGCGGGACCGTTCGGATCAAAATCACTGGCCTGAAACACGCTCCCCACGCTCCGGTTTACGATTCGGATAAAGCTATGGCGGGGACCGCTATGCTGAGCATCGACCTCGCGCAACGCCTCTTCGAGTCGCCGAGTGGCCACGTCGGTGACGCTGGCCGGCGTTCCGTCGGGAAAAACAATCTTGCACTGCAGCCAGTTGCTGTCGAGCTCGGGAAAGAGCACCCAGGGCGTAATCCCCGCCGGCACAAACGCGGCCGTGACGACCGAAAAACCGATAGCCGCGCTCAGAAAAATGGCAGGATTCAACAATACCGCTCGAAAAGACGGTTGGTAAACGTAACGCAAAAAGAACTCCAACCCTCGGTCGACATGCCGGCTCAACCACGAAGCAAGCATATGCAGAGGCCGAAGGGGATAAAGAAGAAAACTCAGGACAGTTAACAGCAGATTGTCGCGATGCGCCAAATGTACGGGCAGAGAGAACGCCGATTCGAGCAAGGACGTCACCAACATCGCGATCACAACGAGCGGCAAGACCGCGATGAACTTACCCATCACCCCGGCTACAAAGAACAGCGGTACAAAGCAGATGACGGTGGTCAAAACGGACGCAATAACGGACGGCAAGACTTCGCTGGTACCGTTGATGGCCGCCTGTTTGTAGTCCTCACCTCGCTGCCGTCGCGCGTGAATGTTCTCGCCGACCACGATCGCGTCGTCCACCACAATGCCCAGCGTCATCAAGAATCCGAACAGCGAGATCATGTTGATCGTCTGATCGAAGTAGTACATGGCGATCGCGGCGCCTAACAGCGAAATGGGAATGCCGGCTGAGACCCAGAACGCCAACCGCAGGTCCATGAACAGCGCCAGCAGCACGAACACAATCAACAAACCTTGCAAGCCGTTGCTTTGCAGCATGCGGATGCGATCCCGCACGTCCACCGAGGCATCCTGCCACGTGACCAGTTCGTAACCGGGCGGCAACTGCGCATTACGGACATAGTCGTGCACGTCGGTCGTGATGCGCAGCAGATCTTCGCTGGCCGTGCGGTCGACGGAGATCGTGATCGACGGGCGCCCATTCGTCAGATGGACGACTGAATCATCCGTGAACTCGTCCTTCACGACGCCGATATCGCCCACCGTCAGGACGACGCCGTCGGGCTTTGTCACCAGCGGGATCTGCGCGATCTGCTCGCCCGTGAGCCCCTTGTTCTTGCCGCGCAGCAGCACCTCCTGCGACGCCGTCTTCATACTGCCGCCTGGCAGCTCGATGTTCTCCCGCCGGATAATGTCCGCAACCCGCTGCAGCGACAACCCGTACGCTCGCAGCGTCTCTTCGGAAACTTCGACGTC
>JBFWYF010000071.1:0-14150 GCA_050186685.1 Pirellulaceae bacterium | reverse complement strand
TACTCGACGCAAATTTGCCTGACATGACCGGCTGGGAAGTGATCGAGGCGGCGCGGCGGTCCGCCGTCTCGCCCACCTCTCAGTTTCTCATGCTCAGTGGCACGTGTTGCGACGAGGATGTCCAGCAAGCACAATCGCTTGGCCTCGTCGGGTTTGAGTTGAAACCGTTTGACGCCGAGGAATTCGGTCGACTCGTGGACCGCATCTCTGCGTTTGCGGCGCAGTCGGTGCGATCCTGAGGCGAACGATGCCCGTCCCGTATCGCTTGGGCAGCGCCACGTCTGCTGCGAGTCCTCTCAGGGGCTCAGCGCAACAGCCATCACCCACGAGAGACTCTTGCCCACGTCATAGGTCTTGAGCCGCGTGGCCTGGCCTGACTGGGAGTCGAAGCGGAAGACGGCGAGCCTTCCCGAGCCTTCGCCGGCGCCGAACAGGTAGTGACCGCTCGGATCAACTTCGAAGGACCGCGGAGTCTTCTCCGTCGGGGTCTGACCTCGGGCCGTCAAACGCCCTTGTTCGTCGATTGCGAACATTGCCAGGCTGTCATGCCCTCGGTTCGACACCCAGACAAACGAACCGGAAGGGTGGACTTTGACCTCGGCGGTCGAATTCTTGCCAGCAAAGTCGGAGGGCAACGTGGACAACGTTTCCCACGGAGCCAGTCCGGTAGCGGGATCAAATCGATACGACGTGATGCTGCTGCCCGATTCGTCGGACGTGAATGCGATCGGGAGTCGAGGATGGAAGGCCAAGTGCCGTGGCCCGGCGTTCTCGCGGCCACCCGCGGCCAGCGTCTGTCTCGTCAGCTGCCCGGCGTTGGCATCCAGCCGGAATTGGAACACGGCGTTGGGTGCGACGTGAGGCACGAAGGCCCACTGGTTGGTCGGGTCGATGGCCACACAGTGGGCTGTCTTGGCCGTGTCGATCGTCTGGACCGCCGGGCTCTCGATCTGACCGTCGGTCGTCAACCGATGCACCACGACGCGTCCGGCTGCGTACGAGGCGGAGAGCAACCAGCGACCCGAACGGTCCGTGCCCACGAACGCCGCGTTCTCACCCGGAGGCAGCGAGACGGAACTGACCAACGTCAACTGCCCTGTGGCCGGATCGATCCGGTAACTGGCCAGGCTGCTCGTGGTACGTAGCGAGGCGAAAAGGAATCGCCTCGACGGGTCGGTCGCGAGCGAACCGGGACTCCCATTGACCGTGAGGGTGGACGTGGCCGTCAGGCCACCGGTCTGGACATCCAGTTGGAATACCTCGATCTGCTGTTCGGGAGCCTTCGAAACGTAAATGAATGTTCGAGTCGGAGCTTCGTCTGCGACGGTGGTCATGGTCGTGGTCTCCAACGTCGCCAGGCTGGCGAGCAATCCAACGCAGGCAATACGCCAGGTTCGTGGCAGGCGGGGGAAGGGGAACATGTTACGTCTCCTCGGCAATAAGGAACGGCGGAGCGGCCTCCCGCGCGAGGCGGGAGGGGCGGATGCACGGGCAAATGTACGGGAGATCACGCGCCGTTCCGCAAAACAACGCGAGGCCGCGAGGCAAGTGCCTTCCTGCCGGCGCAGGGCCATACTTGGGCGTGGCGGTGTCCTACTTGGGGAGCGCTTGGATAACCAGGTCACCCACTTCCCGCGTTCCATAGCCCATCTTGCCGGCCGCCTGGCTCTTCATTTTTGTGCCAGTCACGTGCTGGATCGCGGTCATGATGCGGGCACCGGACTCGGGATAGCCGCTGTGTTCAAGCAACATGGACATGGCACTGATGGCCGCGATCGGATTGATGACGTTCTGACCGGTGTACTTCGGCGCGCTTCCGCCCATGGGCTCGTACATGCTCACGCCACCCGGATCGGGATTGATGTTGCCGCCGGCTGCGACTCCCAGTCCGCCTTGAATCATGGCACCGAGATCCGTGATGATGTCGCCGAACATATTGGTCGTGACGATGACGTCGTAGAACTCAGGGCTCTTGACCATCCACATGCAGCAGGCATCCACGTGGTTGTAGTCGGATTGCACGTCGGGATAGTCGGCCGCGACTTCCTGAAAGGTCCGCCACCACAGATCGTGGCCGTAGGTCAACACGTTAGTCTTGGCGACGAGCGTCAGCTTTTTGCCCTTGGGATTATTCCGCCGACGCGTGAATTCGAACGCCCAGCGAATACAGCGTTCGCAGCCTTTGCGCGTGTAGACGGCACTCTGCGTCGCGACTTCGTCCGGCGTTCCCTTCTTCAGGAAACCGCCCACTCCGCAGTACAGATCCTCCGTGTTCTCGCGCACGACCACGAAGTCGATATCCGCCGGGCCCTTGCCGGCGAGCGGCGTTTCGACGCCCGGATAGAGCTTCACGGGGCGGAGATTGATGTACTGGTCCAGCTGGAATCGCAATTCGAGCAGCAATCCCTTTTCGAGGATTCCGGGCTTCACGTCGGGATGACCGACCGCACCCAGGAAGATCGCATCGAAGGCCCGCAACTCGTCGACCGCCCCCACCGGCAACGTTTCGCCGGTTCGCAGGTACCGCTCGCCACCGAAGTCGAAGGCCTGCGTTTCATACGCAATACCGTCCTGCTTCGCGACGGCGGCGAGTACTTTCAGAGCCTCGCTCGTGACTTCCGGACCTGTTCCATCTCCACCAATTACAGCAAGTTTCAGCTTCTCTTTGTTCACGGCTGGCTCGATTGCGAGGACTGGGAAAGTCCGGATTCTAGCCCTGGCCGTGGGACCTCTCAAGGAGGAATCAGTTGTTGCTGAATCCGAGCGGGGCCGACAATTCGCGGCCCAACGGATTCTTCAGATACTTCCGGTAACAATCCGGGCACAGATCGAACCGCTGGCGGCGATACAGATCTTCGTCGATGGAATCGACGTCAGCGGAATTCTCGAGTCGCTCGAGCACTTCATCCAGTTCCAGCAGATGATCGCGATCCTCGTCGGGTTCGTCGTTGGAGCCATCGAACTTGGCTTCGATTTCAATCCGCACGACGTAGCGCAGCTCATCAGTCGAATCGAGAACACGCTTGCATCGGTCACAACAGTACTGGATCATTCCGTGGCCTTTCACCCTACCGTGAACAGATCAAACGGGACGCACGCAACCTTCTCTGCTCCGCTGCTTGTCCCATCCTAATAGTGTGTGGCGGATTCAAGCAAGCCGATCCCGAGGGAAAAATTCGTCGCGCGTCGCGCGGCGACGGCTCTGCGCCCGTGCGACTGGCCTGGCGCCTGCCGCACGGCTAAAATGTTCGACAAACTCTGTCGGAAGGAACCGACGTTTCGCTTGCGTACTACGGATGCACTTCCCCCAGGTCCCGTCCGGAAATGTGGGAAGGCATGCTTGCCCCCCGCGCCGGTCCGCGTGAGGTCCGTATGCGGAGGAGACAGGCGAGCCGGTTGCCTGGAGATGCCCCATGCACGCAGAGAATCGAGGACGCGCGCTGAATGCGAGCGTCCTCGTCTTGAATCGCAATTTCATGGCGATTCGCGTGATTACAGCTCGTCACGCATTCATCCTCCTGTTTCGTGAGGTTGCCGAAGTCATTGACATCGAGCAGGGACAGTTCAACAACTACGACTTCGAAAGCTGGTGCGAGCTCAGCCGCCTGCGAGGCGGAGCGCGGGACAGCCAAGACGATTGGGTGCGAGCCGTCAATTTCGACGTCCAGGTGCCTCGGATCGTGCGGCTCACGCGTTTCGACCGCCAACACTGCACGACTTTGCGGCTGAACCGCCGCAATCTGTTCGCCCGGGACGATCACCGCTGCCAGTATTGCGGCCAGGTGCTGCCCGCGAACCAACTGAGCTTCGATCATGTGGTGCCCCGCAGCCGCGGCGGGGAAACCAGTTGGGAAAACGTCGTCGCCTCCTGCGTCAAATGCAACACCAAGAAAGGAGGCCGCACTCCCCAGGAAGCACGCATGAAGCTGATGCGCGCACCGGTCCAGCCCAGCCACAATCCTTTACTGACCGTCAAACTCGGCAACCCCAAGTACGAAAGCTGGAAGTCGTTCCTGCCTAAGACCAGCGTGCTGGTCGATTTCAGCTGACGTCGCCGAGAGTGGCCTGAGTTTTGCATCACCCTAGCCCGCACCCGGAGTTCCGGCAGAAGGAACTTGCGGAACCGCTTCGCGGCCAGCCAGGGCCTCCATTGGCAGCTCCGGTCCCACGGCTTGTCCCCCGCGAAAGCTTGCCATTCACCCGAGATGACGGAAAGCGTGCTATGATTCCCGATCAACAAGATATCCTGGCCCAAAAGCGAAGCTCCGCCACCCAGCCGCCCCAGCCCGCCGAAGGAGCCCAAGTGGCGAAAGAGGACGTCAATGTGCCGCTCGCCGGTAAGAAGCCGAAACGCCAGGCCGCATCGTCTAAAGGGAAGGGCGAGTCCAGCACTCCCCCGAGGGCTCCGCGACGGAAACCGGGGCGGCAACCGCCGAAGGCACCAGGCAAACGACTCATGGATTACACCGGCTGAACCCTGGCGGACTCGCATGTCGTTCATCAATGGGCAGCGCCTCTATGTCCGACTCGGAGCGTCCCAGACTCGGCGGCGGCTCAAGGGACACGGCTTGGGTGTCCGCAAAGTGGAATCGGCCGGTACGGGCCGATCGGTGGTGATTCACACCGCGACCGGACAGCACCTGCGCGAGCTGCAGGCGTTGTTTCACGACGTGCTGGATATCCCGCCCGCCGAGGCGAGCGTCGAGAGCGAACCGCGGGATGTCTAGCCGATCTTCGGCAACTCGAATCCCCGGCGGTGCTCGCGGCCAAGGTACTGGTTCGCTTCGCGATCGTCGAACGTCTCGCTTTCGGCGTCCAACCGCAATTTCTTCCCGGTACGCCACGAGATGTTGCCCGCGTGACACATGACCGTACTGATGTGGCCGGAATAGAGCTCCTGGTTCAGTGACTCGCGTTTGCGACTGCGCACTGCGTCCAGGAAGTTGCGGATGTGGGCCTGCTGTCCCACGTCGCTCCTGCCCTCCTTGACCAGCTTGCCGTCCGCATCAAATGCTTGCCAGGATGTATTGGTCAGCTGCAGCCAACCATTCTCGCCATAGATCGCCGCACCTTCGGTGGCACCCATCAATTTCGGTTTGGACCACAATCGCATCTCGTACTGGAGCACATGGCCGGGATACTCGTAGTTGACCAGCATGGTATCGGGCCACTGCTGATCGTCCTCGAAGAAGTGCTTGCCGCCCGACGTACAGATCGCTGAGGGCATGCCGTGCAATCCCATGACATAGCGGCAGTAGTCGATTCGATGGACCCCATCGTTGCCGAGATCGCCGGTGCCGTAATCAAACAACCACCGCCACGCCCCACCTACGATCGACTCGTTGTAGCGGCGTTCCGGGACAGGCCCCTGCCACAAGTGATAATCGATTCCTGCGGGCGGTGAACTATCCGGCTGCAAACGCACTGCGGAATTGCGATCGGTCTCCCACGCTTTACCATAGATGACCTTGCCCAACGCCCCGCTCTGGACGAACTCGGCGGCCTCACGCAGGAATGCGGCCGAGCGAATCTGCGTTCCGACTTGCACCATACGATCCCGCTTGCGCGCCGCGGCCACGGCCGTTCGTCCTTCCACGATGTTATGGCTGGCCGGCTTTTCCACATAAACATCCTTGTCCGCCAGACACGCCTCGATGGTCAACAGCGCGTGCCAGTGATCGGGTGTGGCCACCATGAAGACATCGACGGACTTGTCCTGCAGCAGCGACCGGTAGTCGTTAACGAGCTTGGGCATTTTCCCAGTCTTGTTCTTGATCTCGGCGCCCCGTTGTTCGCGCACCGATTCACGCACATCGCAGACGTGCGTGATCTCGCAGTCCGGTTCGGCCGCAAAGCTGTGCATGACCGAATTACCTCGTCCTCGTACGCCAATGCATGCGACGCTGATCTTGTCGTTGGCTGCATAGGCCCGACCGGGAAGGGTGGCAGCGGCCAGCCCGACGCCGGTGGCGAGGGACGTCTGGTGGAGGAACGTGCGTCGGTTCATCGGCGACATGGGGGCACTCCTGGGGGGTAAAGGTGGCGAGGTATGTGCCGGTCACGCCCGCCTATTGTCCAGAGCCCACCGCTCAATGCAATCGCGCAGCCCGATCCAGAAATGCGAGAAACCGCACCGCCAGATCCGCGTCGCACGCAAAATGTCGCCGGGCAGCTGCCCGTGAGGCCTCGCTGCGCGCTCGCCAGTAGTCGTCGTCGTCGGCCAGCCGTCGCAACTCCTCGGCCATGTCTGATGCGTTTCCTCCCACGAACAGGCTGGAGACGCCGTCCAGAAAGCACCGTTCGCAGGTGGCCGCATCCGTTACGACCGGCGTTCCCATGGCCAGGGAGCGCGCGACGGCAAAACAGCAAATGCCGCGGTCTTTGAGGTGAACCGTGGCGCGCGAGTGCCGCATCGCCAGCAGGTCCGGGACCTCGCCGCCGGGGCTGCCGCGACCATAGGCCACCACGTGATCGGGAGTGAGCAGCCGGTTCAACGTGTCGAGGCGATTCCACGCGTCGGGCCAGTACCGCGGCAACTCGTGGATGTACGACGCCCAGCCGCTCCGCTCGGCGGGATCTGTCCCCGGCGGGGGCAACTCGTCCCATGGGAGCAGCTTGCGGCTCAGCAGTTGGTTGCAACCGGCCATGCGCTCCAGCGCACGCGGGCTCGGACTCATGATGTTCCGGACTCCCAGCCGCTGCCACGCCGCAAAGCCGTTGTTGCCGTGCCGTACGATCATGGGGACATCGGGATCCAGCGGTCGCACCCGCGCGGTGAACTGCTCGATCTGATCCTCGGTACCCACGATGACGGCATCGTACCGCCGTTGGCGCAGGCCACGCTCGATCTCCTCGCCCGACGGGGCACGCGCTCCGCGGCGGACCAGGCGTTCTCGTTCGGCCGCGTTGGTCTTGGCCCTGACGAGGTGGTTTGTGTCGCCGGCGATGTCGAGTTCCACGCTGGCGTTCCGGCATAATTCGCTGATTTCGACCGCCGCGTCGCCATGCAGTGAGAAAAACAGAACTCGCCGCACAGGTCGGACGTTCGCCGATGTCGAATCGTCCGAGCGTGCGATGTGGTAGCCGCCGTTGAGCAGGAAGTCCACGTCGTACAACCGAGGATGCGTGAACAGGACGTTGCACTGCGACAACGGCGCGTCTTCTGGACGCCAGATCCGACGGAGATGCTTCTGGCCGTAATGCCACGCCTGGTAGCCGTAGTCGAACAAACGCTGGAATAACTCGGCGGCGCTGCCGCCCAGCTGGCGCAGGAAGGAATCTGTGACTTCCATAATGAGACCGGGCTGGGCACGAGTCAGGATGCGATGCATTCCCTTGATCGCCAGAAGTTCCGCGCCCTCCAGGTCGAGTTTGACGAGCCGCACGGGAGCGTCGCCATAGGTCGCGTCCAGCGATCGCAGCGGAACGTCCGTGACGCGCGGCGAGTTGGCCAGGGGTCGGAGCGAGGAAACGCCCGAGTGCTCGGACGGTCCCTCGTAGAACGACGCCGCGCCGGTCCGGTCGGCCAAGGCATAAGGAAACAAGCGCGCGGTCCGCAGACGGTTGAGGCGGATATTGGCCGCAAGCTGCGAGCGGAGGGTGGGCGAAGGTTCGAAGCTGCTGACGACGCCTGCGGACCCGACTCGGCGAGCCGCGAGCACCGTGAAATAGCCGATGTTGGCGCCGCCGTCCACGAAATGGTCGCCGGGCTGCAGAAGTGTCTCGACGAGTTGCGTCGTCGCCGGTTCCAACTCGCCGTGTTGCCGCAAGGCGGCACTCGAGCGGTCGGGGGCCGCCACATACAGCGAAAACCCGTGACGCGTTGCCACTCGTTCCCACTTTTCGGAACCGGGCTCGGGTTCGGATGACAGCGGCCAGGGCCAACGCATGGGCACACTTTCCCGTCGAGCGGATGGCGGATGTTAATTCGTCGCTGCAGGCGAGGTTGACCGCCGGCACGGATCAGGCGTGTACACGACGATCTGGCTCGGGTTCAGAAAGAGCCGGTTGAAGCCAAGCCGCCGCATCGCATCGTGCAGCGTTACATGTTCGCAATCGTGACCATGATAGGAGGCCGCGCTCCAGCACTCCATGCGATAGATGCCCAGCCCGCCGAAACACGACCACACCGGGAGCCACGGCTCGCCGCGACGAAACACGAGTTTGTTGATTCGTGCGAAGTCGCCGGCCCCCGTGCTGCCAACCTCCCGGAAGGCGAATGCGTCGTAATGAACGGGCTCGCATTGGGGTTCGTACCACAGTCCGTTCGAGCCGACGAAATCCCAGTCGGCACGCGAGAACGTTTGCGCGATGCCGTCGTAGCTCCATCCGCCTTCCAGATCCATGTCCAGGCTGACGACATAGTCGCAGTGCGGAAACTCTGCGAGCACGGCCGCTCGGCATTGATTGCGGTAGTAGGCCATGCAGGCCGTCCGGTCTTCACCAGTTTCCTGCCCGAAGCCACGTTCCTGAAGATGATGGCTGATTACGCGCACCCGGGGATTGGCAGCGGCCCAGCCCTTGAGCCAGGAAGCCGTCTGGTCGCGCGAGTCGTTCTCGAAAATTACCATGTGGCATTCGCCGAACATGGCGGCCAACTGCTCCATGCGGGCGGCGGTGGCGGGCAGCAGGGGCGCGATGTCGCGCCCGATCGCGGCCAACACGGCGGAGCACTGCTGCATGTGGCGACGGCCGGCCGCTACCTCGAATTCGTATCGCGTCCGGGACGAGGCGGGCGGCGGAAAGTTGTCCTCTGGAAAACAGGCCGCCGCCCGGTCAAGCACCGGGCCAGCCGTGTGCACGGCGCTCGACGGGGCACGCCCATCGACCCTCGTTGCGGTCTGGCTCAGCGCGTCGCCCACGAAGTACATAGCGCGCCGATCGCTTGTCAGCTCATCGGGGCCCGACCAGATGGCACTGGTCGTCCCAATATGTTCGACGAGACTCAGGGACGGATACGACAAGGTAATCGAATGGCGGTTGGCCCAGGACTCCAGCACATCCGGGATTCCGGTCAGTCCATCTTCCCTCGAAGACCAGCGGTGTGCCTGCACCTGGACATCCTGCAAAAACGACACGACGACGGAACGAGGTAAGATCAGCGCGACGGCTCCACATCGCCACCGCCCGGACGCACGATGCCAACCGGCGGCCGCCGGCGCGGAGTGGGAAGCCGACCAGTACAGCGATACGATTCCCGGCGCGGAGCCGGGCCAGAGCACATCCGATAAGTACTCTCGCAGGTTCTCACCCGCATAAAAGCAGGCATCGTCCTGGACGAGCAGAAAGGCGTCGGCCAGGGGTTCACGCAGCAGCAACTCGGCTAAGGCGAGGTAAAAATTCGGCCAGGCGCCGACGGGTGGATTGCGCCACGTCGCGGGCAGATCGCGGTAAGGCTCCGGGACGCGGATGGAGCCATCCACAAACAGATGGGGGGCCCGCCACCCGGCCGCCGACAGCGAATGGAGGCACCGCTCCAACGTCGGGCGCCGCCGGGGCGCCGTTGTCACGCCGACGGCCCAACTCTCAACAGGAGGGCCACACCTCTGTCGCGGCAATGCCAGGGCATCCCGCAACCCAAGACGAATTGGCTGGGCGCGTGAGATCGGGTCGGCGTCCGATGCTCGGACAGTATGCGGAACGTCGAAGTCCAACGCCCGCTCGGCTCGGCGCACCCGCTCTGCGCGATCGGCGATCGGGCGGCGGGCCTGCGACTGCGTCAGATGGTGCAGCACGAGAGATGCCATCACCGGATTCCAGACGGCAGCAGACGGAGGAAAGGTCCGGCAACAGGCGGCGCACACGGATCGAGGAACGACCCACGATTCGTCAGCCAGTTCCGGCAACAGATGCCGCAGCAAGTCGCAGCGGCTCCGGTCTGGATCCGGCGGGCCCACGAGCGGCAGCCGAAAGCGGCAGGCCTCGATGGGGTCCGATGCGGCGCTATCCGCGTCGTGGGGGTTGCTGTCCAAGACGTATCGCTCCCGAGAATTCACAGCCATTCGTCGAGCCAGCTTCGCAGCATGACCGACGCACGACTCCAGTCGCGATGTTGTTCGATGTACTCGCGGGCAGACCGGCTCGCGGCACGCAGGTCCGTTCCGTACACGTGCCGCGCGTACGCCGCCAGAGACGCCGGGTTCACGATCGGAATTGGAATTGGCTGGGCCGCCTGCAGGTATCCCCATTGCCAGTCGTCGGGGTGCAGAACGCCATAAGGTTGATGTTCGTTCATGGGCGGGGCTTGAAGGGTTACGAGGGGCAGCCCGGCAGCCTGGCATTCGAGCAGCTGCAGGCCCAGGCCCTCGAAGCGGCTCGGTTGGACGCAGATATCTCCTTCCTGGTACAGCACCGCGGGGTCGGATGTGGTACGAACCTGTACGTTGCGGGGAATCGGACCTCGCAGAGGCGACTGGCTATACACGATCCAGGAAATGTAGGGCTCGATCCGCGCCGCCTCCAGCACCAGGTCGATCCCTTTCCGGGGCTTACCAGTTGGACGACCATCCAGGTCCCGGGCACTTGCGCCGCCACGACCATTGACGAAGACCAGTTCTTCACAGCTCTGGCGCAAACGGAAGGAAAAGCGGTCTCGGGCGACAGGCCAGGGAAGGTAGCGAAGCTCCCACGTAAAACCGAATCGCGGCCTCCAACTCCGTAGCGTCTCGTAGGTGAAACGTGTTGGGCAAATCAGTAGATCGACGAAGCGCAACCATCGACTGAGTGGGCTCAAGTGTTCCCACATCGGAATCAGCGCCACCCGCACACCGAGTTGCCGAGCCAGGCGGGGCAGCCCTGGGAAGTAGCTGAGTTCCACCATAACGACCCAGTCCAGCTCGCCCAGCCATGCGGTCAACTGCTTCTCGGTGGGAACTTCCGATGCTTGCTCAATCGTCGCGGATGTGGCGGGAAAGTCCAGTTGCGGTATTCGGCTATGCGGCACGGCGAGCCAGCGGTCCGCAATACCGTGGATGGCCAGATCGCGCGTCATGTAGCCGAGACCGCTCGCGGTGTTGAATCCGATTACGCCCACGCGCGCTCGAGGGCGGGAAATGGCTGACGCGCCCGACGCTTGCCCGTACCGGGGTGTCTCCGTTCGCCCGTCGGGGATCGCGGCGGGAGAAAGATAGCCACATGTGTCGAGGTGCTCCCGCGCCGTCATCCCCCTTCGCCTGGCGCCGCCGGTGCCAGGCACTCCTCCCGCCAGCGCCGGCAGCACGTACTGCTGGGCTTGCCACAGTCTTCCTTGATCGTCGAACGCGATCCCAGGCTGCTCGCACCGTGTCGCGGCGGCGCTCCAGACGATGGACGCGACGACCTCATTGGGCACCGACGTGGACGGAAGCGGAAGTTGAGCGCATCGCTCACACCCTGCCTCCGTTACTTCGCAGCCGGTCGGATCGCGTGCGCCCACGATCTGCCGGGCAAGGTCACATCGCAGGCAGCCTTCGCCCGTCACGCAGTCAAGAATCCGCCGCCGATAAGGGCATTCGCGGAGGGGCATGGAGGAGAGTGCCTTATCGGTGCCGCACCCCCGGCTTCTTGATGATCTCATTGGGAAAGTTACCGGGACGAGGCGGAGGATCCCCCGGCATGAAGCCAGGACGAGTCCGATCCTGAATCATGCGCCACGTTCCGTCCTCGAACTTCCAAACCGAGTAGTTGGCATGCGCAAACACTTCGTGTTCGAACGATACCTCGGGTCGCGGGCGAATCGTAAAGTACAACAGGGCCGCCAACTCCGTGGCGATGATCGCGAGTAGCAGGTTCGTCAAGTGCTGCATCGTGGCAAGCTCCCGTAGAATGGACTTATTGATCCGGCATCGTGCGCGCAACACGGAATCCGTAGAAAGCCAGCCCGGAAGTCGGGCGATACAAGTATCGTTTGGCCGATCGGTTCTCTCGTTCGACGGAGCGATAATGACCGCTCCGCATGGGATTGCGCCAGCCCGGCTCCGGCTCGTCGCCCCGGGGTTCCGGAGGAGCGTAGTCGACCCGATCGTGGCACCACTCGAGCACGTTGCCATAGATGTCGAACAATCCCCAAGGGTTCGGACGCAGGCTGCCGACGGACCACAGCAGTTCGTTGGAATTGGCGATGTAGCGGGCATAGGCGGGCAATCGTGCGGGAAGCCTTCCGAAAAACCGCGCTGTCCGCGTTCCGGATCGGCAGGCACATTCCCATTCCTGTTCCGAAGGCAATCGATATCCGCTGCGCCGCTGCCAGTCGTCGGGTAGGGACATACCGGCTTTGATCTCGTCCACCGGTGGATACACCATTTCCTCTTCGGGAATCCCCTCGGCCTCGCTCAACAGACGGCAGAACCGGGCTGCGTCGTACCAAGTCACGTTGCTCATCGGCGACTGGGGCGAGCTGGTCACCGCCGCCGCATACGGCTTGTCAGGCAAGTAGCGCTGATACTGCTCGACCGTAATCTCGTATGCACCGATGGCGAAGGAATGCTGCAGTTGTACGACCTGTTGGGCCTCGACGTCTTCCCGTTCCGATTCGGTTCCAGGTGACCCGATGGTGAATTCCTGCGGCCCGCGGATCACGGCCAGCGCAATCCCTTGCGGCGACATCATCCAGCTCCGCTGTCCCGCGTCCTCCGGCGGGGCTCCCGCTGCCGGCGGCTCGCCAAACCGGCGCAAGATCCACTCGGTCGCGAAGTGGACACCGCTATCGGCATCCAGCCCGTGCAGCGCGGCACATTTCGCCCGGATCGCGGCATCGGGTTGCCGTGCGGCATCCGGCACATCGGACAGATACTCACCGAGGCTCAGCACGATCAGCGCCCGAACATCGGCCGAAGGCTCCTCTTCCAGGCGATTCAACAGCATCTCGGCGGGCACGTCCAGCACCACGCAATGGTCTATCACCGAGGTGCAAAAATCCGGATCGTCTTCGCCCTCGAGAAGCTTCCAGAATCGATCGGGCTCGCCGAGACGCAGCAAGGTCAGGGCAGCGATCGCGCGCTGGTGTTCGTGGCGAGCCTGTGCGGCGTCCGACGGCATGGCCCGCCGGTCCAGGGCCTTTGCCACGAGAATCTCCGCAACGCGTCCTGCTTCTCGCTGCAATCCCGTCAGAAAGATGGGAAACGCATCGGGATCCGACTCGAGGGTCAGGTTGACGAGCCGCTGTGGATCCGCCTGCAGGAACCGTGTCAACGCGGTCGCCGCCATCCTTTTTTCACTGACCGCGGATTGCCGGCTGCGGAATTGTTGCTCGAGGGGATCAACCAGCTGCGAACCGACCGGGAGCAGTTTGTGGATCCAGCGCGAGTCGTAGTCCGGCTGTTGACTTGCCAGCAGCGCGGCAGCTACCCGATCGGCCACTTCGCTCCAGCGAGCATTTCTGGCATCTATGGCGGCGAGCACGCTGGCCGCTCGCAAGTGGGCTGGCGCACCGGCCTGCGGGTCGCGCAGTTTGGGCCAGAGCAGATCGGCGAGATGGACACCGGTCTGGAGCAGCCGCGATTGAATGATGTCCAACTCGTGCGGAGGCGACCGCAACAGCCGATCCACCAGCGCGGATTGCACGGACGGTTGCTGCCGCACGAGGAAGAGACGCGCGTTGAATCGGCTGTCGTCGGTCAGGCTCGGCGACGCGTCGACGTGGCCGATCAGCGCCGCAGCCTGGCGAGCCATTTCCGGATTGCCGTCCAACTCGGCAATGATTGAGGGTGTGTTCGAGACGTCGGCATTCAGGAGAGTCGAGACGAGTGTCCGGATGTGGTCCTGGCGCCGCTGCGATTTTACATGGCGCCCGATGGCGTCGCCGGTCAGCACGATGCCGGCGAGCACTACGACAAACGTACCCAGCCGCAGCAGGTGCCAGCGATCGGCCGCTGACATCATGCGGCTCTCGGCCGGCGTCCAATTGTGGGGCTCGGTGAACGTGCGCACGGACAGCCATTCGACAAAGGTTGGCAGGCGTCGGCTCTCATGCCGGGCCATCCAGTCAGCCGTGACGGTCTCGAGCGTCAACTCGGCTCGTCCCCGGCGAGTTTCCCGCTGCTTGCGGGTCAACCATTTCCGCAGTGAGGGAACCAGGTAGTCGTGGGTCAGCTGATAGTATTTGTCTTGTGCCGGCGCGGAACTGGCGGTCGACGTGTCAGCGGTCGTACCGGAACGGTCGCAGGGCGTGATGA
>JBFWYF010000070.1:0-14462 GCA_050186685.1 Pirellulaceae bacterium | reverse complement strand
CGAGCGATAGTGGACACGTGAGCATGTAAGACAAGCTGCTATGGCATTTCGATTCTTCACCATTCCGATTCAGAATAACGAGTCCGCCACGGAGGAATTGAACGCGTTCCTACGGAGTCATAAGACGCTATCGGTCGATCGTCGGTGGGTGGACTTGGGACCATCCTCTTTCTGGTCCATTTGCGTCGACTACTTGGATGCGGCGGCCGTATCCGGCGGCTCGCGACAGCAACGGCCCCGCGGCAAGGTTGACTACCGGGAGATTCTAAGCCCCGAAAACTTTGCCGTGTTCGCGAAGCTCCGCGACTTACGCCGAGACATTGCCCAAAGCGAAGCCGTCCCCGTTTACACGATTTTCACAAACGAGCAGTTAGCGCAAATGGTACAGACCCGTGCGACCTCACGAGCGGCATTGGAGAAAATCGCTGGCGTCGGCGACGCACGGATCGAGAAATACGGGAGAAAGTTCCTGGAGTTGTTGCTGCAGCAATGGAATGAACGATCTCATGAAACGGGCGGGCAATCTCTTTGACAGGATCGTCGAACGGGAAAACTTGCGACTGGCGTTTTGCCGAGCGGCGCGCGGGAAGCGCGGGCGCGCCGAAGTGCATCGATTCGCCGACCATCTCGACGAGAATCTGGATCAGATGGCGGAGTTGCTGCGCAGGCGAGTATTCCCTGTCGGCCGCTATCACCAGTTCGTGATACGTGACCCAAAGGAGCGGGTCATCACGGCGCCCTGCTTTCCCGAACGTGTGCTCCATCATGCGATCATAAATGTCTGCGAGTCAGTGTTTGAACGCTGGCTGATTCATGACACCTATGCGTGCCGCATTGGCCGCGGACGCATTGCCGCCGTTTTGCGTGCGGCGCAATTCGCTCAATGCCATCCGTTTTTCCTCAAACTCGACATTCGGAAGTACTTCGACAGCATACCGCACCGAAGTTTGTTGGGCCGACTCACTCGTCTGTTCAAGGATCAATGCCTTTTGGAACTTTTTGAGCGCATCGTGCAGGGCTTTCGCGGCGATGTGGGGCGTGGCCTCCCGATCGGCAGTTTGACTTCGCAGCATTTCGCCAACTTCTATCTGGGATGGTGTGACCGATTCGTCAAGGAAACGCTGCGAGTGGAGGGCTACGTCCGGTACATGGACGACATCGCGGTGTGGGGACAATCGACCGACGCCCTTCAGTCAGCGCTCCGACATACGCAACAGTATCTATCCCACGAACTGGGATTAACCGTTAAGGCTCATCCGTTCCTCAATCGGACCACTCATGGTATGGATTTTCTGGGGTGTCGAGTATTTGCTGACCATACTCGGCTGAATGCTCGTAGCAAGTCGCGATTTCGACGAAGCATGATGCAACTTGAGCGAAGCTACGCGAATGATGAGATAGATGAACGGGAGTTACAGTCTCGCGCTATGGCGTTGATCGCATTCACGCGCGCTGCTGAGACGGCTAGTTGGCACTTTAGAACGAAGGTGTTAGAACAACTGCCGGTGAGCGGCCGAAGGCCTCGAACCGGGTGAACCGGGGCGGCAGCTGGAACAACAACGCCAGGAACTGTCGCGCGGCGTACCGCAACAGGAACTCGCCGTCGAACCGGAACAACAACCTGGGCTTTCGCGTCGCCCTAGCTCCGCGTGTCGGGCGGATGTCCGCCAGGCGGAACAGGCCGCTTTCCGGTCCCGCGCTCGTGGCGGGCAAAAGTCACATCGGCCGCCCTGTGCTGGTAGCGGTATGCGAACGCTCGGGGCGGCCTCTTCGCCTTCGTACTCCGCACAGTGTAATTGCGTTCACTATCCAGCGACATCCGTACACCGCGCGGCATCTACGGCCCACCTCCACTCCGGCTCGCTCCGGCTTAGGGGGACTTGCTGCGGTTTCGGCTCCGCCTACACCTCCGCGTCCCCTCCGCCTCCGCTTCGGGCGAATCCGTTCCGCTTGCTTACTGGCCGGGCGGAACTAGGGCGACGCGAAAGCCCAGGAAGTAGTTCCGGTACGACGGCGAGCTCCCGCTGCGGTACGCCGCGCGAAAGAGCCTGGCGCTGTTGCCCCAGCTGCCGCCCCGGTACACCCGGAGCGAGGCCGGTGAAGGCCCTGGCGGATCGTCCACTGGCGAACTCCGGTAGTAGTCTGCGTCGTACCCGTCCGAGCACCATTCCCATATGTTCCCGTGCATGTCGTGCAAGCCAAACAAGTTCGTCGTGAATTGGCCAACGGGCGCCGTAAACACATAGCCGTCGGAGCCAACGATGAATGACGAATCCTGGTACTTCGTCAGTTTCGCTTTGGCGGAGGCATCCGCCACATTACCAGCAACAGTTAATCCTTCGGGATCGTCGCCAAAGCTGTAACGCGTCGTTGTGCCAGCGCGGCAAGCATATTCCCACTCGGCCTCCGTGGGCAGACGGTATGTACGCCCCTCCCGCACACTTAGCCACTTGCAGAACTTCACGGCGTCGTTCCATGTGACGTTCACCACCGGATGCCGATCCGTCTGCGGCCACCCGGTATTCTGCCAATTGTACTCGGGCTTTCGCCCCTCGTGCTGCCCCTGCTTTTCGTTCCAGCCATATCCACCTTCACCATCCTTTTCCGCCTCGGTCCGGTATGACTGCGATTCAACGAACTTCCGAAACTCACCGACTGTCACTTCATGTACGCCTAAGTAGAACGGCTTGGTGATCCGGACCCGGTGAGCCGGATAGGCATCCTCGATCCATTCCCGTTTCGTGTCTGGCCATTGTTTCAACACCCGATCCACCTCCTCGCGACTGTTGCCCATCAAGAACTCCCCGGCGGGAATCAACACGAAATGCATGCCTAGGCTATTGGTCAGTTCCCGTTGCTCGACCGGTACGGTCAGATCCCACCGACGGATGTCGGGAAATGCGTCCAATGGCCACACGCGACTCTTGCCGCGGTAGGCGACCAGCGCCAGGAATTCCCCCCGTAGCTGCTGCTCCGCTGTTAACCTGGCGGTGAGTCGAACCTCGCCCCGCTGGTCCGTAACTCCAATTGCGACGCGGACGGGCCGGTCCTTCGGATCCGAGCGATAGAGAAGTTCCACGGTGGCTTCGGCAACCGCCTCGCCACGGCCCGTGTGAGATTCGCCGCGAACACTCAATTCCGCCGTTTCCGTCCGAGGCATCAATGTGGCTGGAGGGCGGCGGGCCACGCGCGCCAGGCCAAATTTGCCGACCACATCCTCTCCGATGATCCGCACCGGAGTTTGAACCTTGCCGTTGAGTGCATGCTGCGCGGAGAGCGATACCTCGTCAAGCGTATAGTTATAGACCTCGTCCGTATCGACCACTCCGTTGCCGTCCCGGTCGGCGTCGCCGTCATGTAGTCCCTTAGCAAGAAAGTACGTGAACAAACCGTACCCCTTGGCGTCCCATTCGTGCGACACCTGGGTCTTGCGGCAACTGGCCAGCGTGATTAGACCCTCAGCTTTGCGGAACGAAGCGCTCAACTCTTCGCTCGAGGGTGCTTTCTCGTCACCCTTGACCCCACCGGCGTGGCAACAATCCAGGATCAGGATCTTTTGACTGGCCTGGCACTGCCGCAGCATATCCCGCAACTCGTCGGTGCGAAACGCGGTCACTCCGAGGTTCGACTTCTGGCAGTCCTTAGGGGCGAGAAATCCCTGGCCGTTGCCATCGAGAAAGCCGTGGCCAGAAAAAAACACCAGCACCGTGTCCCCCGGCCGGGCATTCAGCAACCAGTGGCGAATCTGATTGTCAAAATTAATTCGCAGGGGCTGCAAGTGCTCCTTCCCCTGATCGTCGGCGACCAGCAAAATGCGTTTCTCTTCATATCCGCAGCGCTCCTTGAGCGTCTTTTCCATCAGGCGCACGTCCGCGACGCAATACTTCAGGTCTCCAATGGCTGGATCCAGATAGCGGTTGATACCCACCAGGACCGCCCACTTGCGCCCGCTGTCGAATCGCCTCCCCGGGTCCTGGTCCCGTGTGATGTTGCGATCGTCCGCGGCTGCGGTGCAGCCGGCCAGCGGTAATGTCGGAACGGCCAGGCCCCCCAAATAGAACAGGGCGAACACTCCCAGGATCGTTCGTTGGAGCATGACGTTGTCTCCCCGCTTCTGGACCACTTCTTGTACCGTGTCCCGTGAGTGTAGCAGGATGGCCAACAAACTCGCCATACTTCCGTCGAGCTCGTTAGACGAAGTCCTACGTTCAGAACATCGCTGCCAGTCAAAGTTGCGCAAATCGGTACAAATAGCGGTTCTGCTCGGGATCGGGCAATCCTCAGCGACCGGCTCAAAGATTCCATCGAGGTATGCGACCAGCAGCAATTCGTCGCGGCGGCGAATCACTTTAAGGCGGCATTGGCGCGGATTGTAAAGTACCGCCGGGACTAGAGTTGCCCCTCGAAAATATAGCCGGCGAGGGCAACTTTTGGGCTTTCGAGCGATCTTCGTGTCGGACCGGTTAGCAGAGGTATTCTCACACCTTCGATCAGAGGAAAAACATGCGTTGGAAATGGTTGATCAATTTGCTGTTTCTCACGGCACTCCTGGCCGGGGGAAGCATGGACCATGCCCGACCGACGGTTGCGGCACAGGAATCGGCTGGTGGCGAAGCGCTCCGTGCGAAATGGCGAGTCGGCGACACCTGGATCGTCGAAACCCAGACTCGCCCGCTGCAAGCGCGCGCAGCGGACGGCCCGGCGAAAGTGCGGTGGCGGCTTCAAGTTCAGTCGCTCGAAGCGAATCTCGAGAATGGCCTGTCCGTCGCCACGAGTCTGCCCAATGGATTCGCCAAATCGCTCGGTCCCCGGCCGCTGGACTTCTTCAATGGCGGGTTCGTCGGACGAAGTGCATCGGCCAGCAGACCGCCATGCTGGCGTCCTCGCGCGCGGCGCAGGTTTCCCCTGCACGGCGGGAGCGTGGCCGTTCGGCCATGACATACTTCCTGATCGAGCTAATGAAAACCAGCGCCAAACCGGTTACCTTGGTCGACGGCTTTCAGTATTCTGAGCAGGAACTGCCTCAATACGTGGAAGTGATCCACCCGCTGACTACAAGGCCCCAGCGTATGTGCTGAAGCTGAACACAGGAGGGCCGACCGACAAGACCAGCGAATTGGCCTTCTCTCCCGACGGCAAGTTGCTGGTGGCGGTGGGCAACGATAGGACGACTCGAATTTGAGACGTAGCTGCGGTCGAATTTACTGGACTGGTAGATCCGCCGCGAACTATCCACTTGTTCTGTGGCCACGGATCTAACGGGCAGTTGACGGCGGCGAGGTTTTCGCCAGATGGCCGAGTGCTGGTCATCGGTAGCAATTTCGACACCTGTCTCATTAATCCCCAGTCGGGCGACCTATTAGCATTCTTGAAGCCTTCTCCAAATGAAATGGACCTTTGCAGCGCGGATGCGTTTTGCCAGACGGAGGTTACCTAGCCACGGGGTGCAGAGATTAGCGAGTTGAGAGTGGCGTAAACACAGGCTTGTGTGGACGCCGGTGCCGAAAACGCGCAACTTCCAAACTTGTGCGCCAGGCTTTTCCTTGCCCTGAACAATCCGGCTAGTCCGATCGCTCTCTCTCTCGTTCACGGCGTTGGTCCGTTTAACTCGCCATCGGCCACGGATCCGACCGGGCCCGGCATTGGGCAATTCGCACAGGCCATTACACGTCGGCCTCGACGAACGCTACACTCTCCTTTTCAAGGGGGTGCCATCGAGGGCGCCCTTTGATCGGCCGGTTCTTTCTTCCGACCGCGCAACATTCGCCAGGCGCTCCCTTCTAGACGGTAGATACGAGCCATGGAACCGAACCAGGTCGATGCCATGTTCGCCGCCGACAGGGATTGGCTATCTGGACAGCCCGGGATGACTCCGTTCGACAAGGGCTGCAGACGATTGGTCACGCAGATGAACGAGTGGATTACAGAATGCATGCCAGCGACTTGCGAAGCAAACGCCACGTCGATGGCACCGGAACGACTCGGTTTCCTCACACGTGTATGGTCCTGCTGGAGCTGGCATTGGAAAAAGAAGGTCGACGCGGGCAAGAACATACCGGTCGATGGCCAACGCGTGGCCGACACGATGCGCGGACGCAGTCCGGCGGAACCTGGGCAGAATCCTGGGGTGGACCTCGTTCACGACGTGATCGTTGTCGAGGCGGTCCTGCGCGGAAACGAAGCCGCGATGCTGAACTTTCAACGTAGATTCCAGTCGCTGTCTGACGGTGTCGTATCCAGCTTTGAGGCCTCATTTCGAGGTGACCGGTCGTGGCAGCAGGACACAATCGGCGATCTGGTCGGTTCTCCTTGTCGGCCCGGAAAGTTGCAGAATTTCGTCGGAAAAGGAAGCCTTGACGGCTACTTACGTAAGATCATTCTGCGCAAGCTGATCGCCTGCAAAGTGGCCATCATGAACCAGAAAGCGGCAATGGGAATTGTCGCCACGAGCCTTCCGGCTGCGGCCGCGGATCCGACCGAGGCCGCCATGCAGCGCGACTGCCAGCAGTTGTTTCAGCGTGTATGGCAGCAGGTGCTGAAGGAGTCGTCACACCAGCAACTTGCCGCGATGAAGTTGATTGTTGTCGATGAGCTCAAGCAAAAAGACGCGGCACAAGTTCTTCGAGTCCACAAGGGGAACATTTCGAGGACAATCGACCACGTCATCCAGCGTGTCCAGGATTTGGTCTACGACCACACCGGTCAGTTTGCTCCAGTCTACCGCGATTGCGGCCACTTGCTATTCAAGGCGGGTGCGGAAGAGTCGCGGCGGCAACTTTTCGAGCTGTTCAAGGAAGAGATCAGGAGACTGAATCGGGAGCAGAGACCATGACAACCGACCCACCTACCAATTTGTGGCGGCAACTGTTTCAGGAAGCGGTGGCGAGGGAACCGATGCCTGAGGGGCCACACTTCGTGGACGACAACGAATTCCTGGATCGTTGGGAAGCGGACGAACTACCAGTGTCCGAGCACGAAGCACTGATCTCACATTTGGCAGCCTGTGGGTACTGTCGCGCCGTGGTGGCCGTGATGTTGCGCGAAGGCGCCGTCGAACTTCCGTCGCGCTCAGATACCGCGACAGACGCCGCGGCGGACGTTCAACCGGAATCCCAACGCGATGAACCTCCAAAGGTTATCCCGCCAAATGCGCGGCGGCTCACGGGGCGGCGGGCAGCCTGGGCAGCGTTGGCTGCCGCTGCTTGCCTGATCGCGATCATAACGCTCTGGCCAGACGGCTCGCACAACCCGCGGAACATTGCCGCTCTAGAACGGAACCTGCATTGGAGTCTGACGGATTTCGGATACGAGCTCGATGGCCGGTCCTACGACAAATCGGCGATCCCTTTGGTGGATGCCACCATCCAGCGATGGCATGACGAATTGCGCCAGGCGGTCGCCGAATTCCCCGCCGATCCGCAACTGCGAGTGAATTACGGCCATTTGTTACTGATGCTCAAGCAAAGTGTCGAAGCCAGGGAGCAGTTTTTACGGGCTCGTGAATTAGATGGCCGCAGCCCGTGGGCTCACGTCGGGCTGGGGCTCGTGGACTACGAACGGCAGCAATTCATCGAGGCGGCCGATCACTTCAAGGCGGCATTGGCGTTGGATGCCAACAGTTTCGAGGCCAGTTTGAATGCCGCCATGTCTTTGGAGCGACTAGGACAAGATAACGAGGCGGCGAAGTATTGGCAGCAAGCTGAGCGGCTTGCACCCACAGATGATTGGCGTGCGCGGATTGCAAAGTACCGCCGGGACTAGAGTTGACCCTCGAAAATATAGCCGGCGAGCGCAACTTTTGGGCCTTCGAGCGATCTTCGTGTCGGACCGGTTAGCAGAGGTTTTCTTGCACCTTCGATCAGAGGAGCAAAACATGCGTTGGAAATGGTTGAACAATTTGCTGCTTCTCACGGCACTCCTGGCCGGGGGAAGCATGGACCATGCCCGACCGACGGTCGCGGCACAGGAACCGGCTGGCGGCGAAGCGTTCCGTCCGAAATGGCGCGTCGGCGACGCCTGGATCGTCGAAACTCAGACTCGCCAGCTGCAAGCGCGCGAAGCGGACGGCCCGAACAGTCAAGGGGCGATAGTGCGGTGGCGGTTTCACGTTCAGTCGCTCGAAAAGGTCGCTGGGCGAGACTGCTTCCGTGTGACCGCGGAATGCGTCTCGCAGGCGGGGCCTCGAGTAATCCTGTGGATTGACTCGGTAGCGCTGGCGTTGCGGCAGACGCAGACTCAGATGCGTGTGGGTGGCGAGCTGCGCACGCTGACTGAAAGCTACGAATTCGCAGGGGACCAGCCGACGCCCGTCGTGGGCCCGCTCACGGCGCTGCCGATCGATTTGCCTCTGTTTCTGGGCGGCCCGACCAAGGGCACTCAGGCCTTCCAGTACGAGTCGATCCCAGGGCCGGTGGGCACCAAGGCCCTCGGCGATGTCGGGTTCTCGTTCCAGGTTGAACAGGGGTTGGACACTCCCGAACCGAAGCAAGTCGAGGGGCTGCTGTACGACGACTTTGCCAAGAGCCTGACGCCAGGACAGGTGGTGGAGGTGCAGCTCAAGACGGCCGACCGGCAGGTCAAGCAGCTTTGGCAGCCCGGAATGCCATGGCCCGCCTATAGCAATAACGGCGCGACCGTCGCCCGTTTGATCAAGGTCATCCCGGCGCCCGCCGCCGACAACCGATGAGGTGTTCCGATGCGTTACATGACGATCACCGTGATGATCTTCGCGTGCTGCTTGGTCGGCATGACCGCCCACGCCGGCGATATCCATGACGAAGGCCATGCCCGGATAACTCCCTGGTCGGGCTACTGGTGGCCGCATTTTCAAGGCCTGTTGCTCAAGCCCTTGGGCAAATACGACTCACTCACCGGGAAGCAGGCAGCCGCCTGGGAACGCAAGACGCATCCACCGGGACCGGGTGTGCCGCGCTGGCACGGCTATTGTCACGCTTGGGCGGCGTCTTCCCTGATGGAGCAGGAGCCGATCAAGCCACGGGCCGCTCAGGGAATGCGCGGCCGTGCTGAGCTGGGGGTGGACGACCAGAAGGGCCTCCTGGCCGCCTGTCACGCGCGGGACGCGGCCAATACCTACGGCGACCGCTACGGGGACGGACATGGGTCGGAGGACAAGCAGGACCTGCCCCCCGATGCGTTATGGCGGCTGCTGAAACTGTATATCAAGGAGCAAGGCGTGCCGCTGGTGCTGGACGTCGAAGCGGGCGACCAGGTGTGGAATTACCCGGTCTACGCGTACCGCATTGTGGCCAGCCCGACAGGCGACCAGGGAAAGCATACCGGCAGCCTCACTCTCTGGATGTCCGACGACGCCGTAAGGCCGGACTACGTCGGTGTGCAAGTGCGCCGGCAGACGTATCGGTTCTCGTTCGAGCTGCGCGGCGGTTCGGTCGTCATGGGGAGCGGACGGTGGATCGGACCCAGCGTGGAAGATCATCCGGATTTCGCCTGGTATCCGTTTGTCGCGGTGGCGGAGAACCCGGAAGTCGAGTATGCGGTCGTGCAGCAATTCGTGGGCACCGGAACGGCAGCTCCGCGACCGCAGCCCGAAGCTCGGCCGCAACCAGCTCCGCAACCGCAGCCTCGTCCAGAGCCGCAGCCAACTCCTGCGAGCCCGCGACCGGATCTGGTCCAACCGACTCCGCCGCGGGACCCCGACAACCCCACGACTCCCCAGGCACCTAGTCCCGGCGCCCCCGTGTTTGCGCTGAGTCCACTGGAACTTGTCTCGATCATCACGGACAAGACCTCTTCCTTCGGACTGGATGCTACGGTAGATCGCTTCGATGGTGGTGCGTACCAGGAGGGTGACGAGATTCGCATTCGGCTCGCGAGCGGCAGCGCGGGCTATCTGTACCTGCTGCACGTGAGCAGCCAGGGGAATCTGACCTTGTTATTTCCCCAGCCCGGTCAGGACAACCGCGTGTCGGCGAATCAATCGGTCGAAATTCCTGCTGCCAAGGACAAATTCGTCGTGCGCGCGGCTCAGCCCTTCGGCACGTCGCGGATCAAGGCCGTGGTCACGTCTCGTCCGCTCTCGTTGACCGGCTTGCTCCCCCCTTCGCTCGACAGTCAGCAACAGCAGGCTCAATCGGCGGACAACCCTGGTCAAGGACGTCAGGAACCCCAAGGGCCGACACCCAAGGCCGAGGAGGCTGCGAAGCCTGCTCGGCCACCCGCGCGCAGACAACAATTCCGCTGGCATCCCACGCAGCAGCAGCAAGTACAACGGCTGCTGCGCCAGTACCGGCAGGATCAGTCACTGCCGCGTGATCAGTTCGGCGACGTCGATCCAAGGGCCGTGCTTGGTGCGTTCGCCCATGACGAGATCGCCTATTACGTCGGCCCCCGGGAAGGTGACCGCCAGGGCACGTCCCAGAGTAGTCGGAAAGCGAAGCAGAATTGAACGTCTTTAGCCGTGTACGAAGCAAATAGGGTTCGTCAATACTAAGCCGTGGGAGAACAGAGTATGGATTCGACTTCGAAGCTCGTGAGCATTGTGTGGGTGGCATTTGGCATCCTGGGCGCGAGTGCGACCCAGGGCCAGAACCTCGACTCGCCTAAAGACGCGATTGTCGAGGAAATCCGAAACGACCGTCCTGCGTTCCTCGTTCGCGCGAGCGTGGACCATCCGGATCGCGTCTATCGTGAAGGCGATACGATGCAGGTGACCGTCCGGTCCGAGAAGGCTGGATACCTGTATCTCGTATATTGCCCGGCCTCGGGAAAGGCCCACGTGTTGTTCCCGAACAAGTACCAACAGAACAACCGCATTCCGGAGAATCGGGATGTGGTGGTTCCGGCCGACCTTGCCAGTTTCCGCATTCGCATCGCCCCGCCGCTGGGCGATGAGGTCCTCAAGGCGATCGTGACTCTTCAGCCAGTGAAAGAGATTGATATCGATACGCTTACGAAATCCGCGCTTAGCACAGTCGATTACAAGGGATTTCGGAACGCGGTGATCGAGGAATTTCGGCCACAACCGAGCCAGTGGGCGGAACATCATGTCAAAATCCGGACCGTACCGAAGCAGGTGGCGTCAGCCCCGCCGCGGCCGCGGAGGTTCGGTGTGTTTATCGGAATCAGTGACTACCAGGATCGCCGGATCAGCAAACTCGGAATCTGTCACATTGACGCGAAATATACCTCGGAGGCGATGCAAAAGAACGGCAAAATGGACCAGGTGTTCCTCTTGCTGGACAGCCAGGCCACGCTGAAGCAGATCGAGGACACGATCCGCCGGCGTCTGGTCAATCTGACCCGTCCCGGTGACGAGGTATTCATCTATTGGTCGGGGCATGGGGGCCGCTGCGCTGACGACAACGGAGATGAAAAAGACGGGCTGGACGAGTTTGTGGTGCCATACGACGCGGACATCACCAATTTGGACACGATGCGGCGCACGATGCTGTTGGACGACACCTTTGGCCGCTGGTTGCAGGAAATGGACGGACGCAAGGTGGTGGTGATCCTGGATACCTGTCACAGTGCCGGGCAAGCGGCGCTGGAAAAAGGTCTGATGGGCGTCGACGGTCTGCCGAACGCTACCGGGCCGCTGGACTTTTTCGACGGCGAGTTCACTCGCACCAAGGACATCGGCCAGAAAGAGACCGCCATGTTGGCATCGTCCCGCGCGGCCCAGGTTTCTTTTGTCCGCCGGGAGGGCGATTTGTCGGCCATGACCTACTTCCTGATCGAGCTGATGAAGACCAGCGAGAGGCCGGTCACCTTGGTCGACGCGTTCCAGTACCTTGAGAAAAACTTGCCCCAATACGTGCAGGCCAATTTCCCCGGTACGACGCAAACTCCGGTGCTGGTCGACGCCACGACTCCGCCGGTCTATCTTCGGCCGTAAATTGGCGTCTTCGAGGAGAGCGGCGATAAATCGCCGCTCTCCATTTCGTGCGGCGGCGTGCTCATGAACTCCTTTCTGCGAATGAACTCCGCCATTGGACACGCCGCGTGGGGACCATCCATTACTTGGTTCTCGAGTGAACGCGAGTGACAGCTCTAAGGCGCTGAGTACCCCGTACAGTTACGCTTTGGCACAGGCTTGTGCGGCGATAGAAACGAGCCATGGAGCCGAAGTGACGACCGCACCTTTACGCCCATTACGGAATGGTCAAATATGTTAGCTATTCGAAGTATGCTAGTGGCAACCGTCCTGCTCTCGACGGTGAAACTGCGAGCGGAGAACCCGTTGTCACTGGAACAGATTCGGGCAGGTGTTGCGGCGGACGGTCGTGTCCAAAGCGATCAGCTGATCCAGACGAAGCGCTGGCGGACGCTGCACGCGTTTGCGTGGGCTATCGAGCTCAAGAATCGACAAACCGGCGAATTTGTCATCGCTTCGCCATCGCGCGAATTCCGTAGCGGGGAGCAATTTCGCCTGCGCATCGAATCGGCCACGGACCTGCATATCTACGTGCTGGTTCACAACGCCGATGGCAGCGACACGTTGCTGCTGCCGGAAAAAGCAGAATCCGTGCCACTGATTCGCCCGGGCCAGGTAGCTTATCTTCCGAGCCGCGGCACTTTTGATTTCACCGCTCCGGCGGGAGTGGAGGAGCTACGACTGTTGGCGTCCCCGCAGCCGCAGCCATGGGTTACGGCGCCTGAGCTATTCCAAAGAAAACACGGCGATGAGCTGACTGAAGAGCAACGGGATACCATGGCTCAGCTGCGATCCATTCGATCTCGCTCGATCGACGGTGCGACGCGGGAGCAATCCCGGATCGAGCGAACTGAGGGCCTCCGAGCCTCGACACCCCCTTTCGCCAGGGGGTGAAGCAGGGACGGTGAGATCATTGCGGCGGATGAGATCGCACAGGGGACGCTCGTGACGTACGGCTCGCCGAAGCAAAACGCGCAGCCGACGTTGGTACACGTTATCAAGTTGACGCATGTGGACTGACCCCACCAGCGAGGTGCATTTCATGTATCAGCGAAAGTTTCTGCACTCTGCGGTACTAACGGTGACATTGTTGGTCGCGGCGCGCGATTGCTTTGGTCAATCCACGGAACGGAATCTTGTCCGGTCTGATCCCGTCCTCCTGCTACCGTTGAACGAGGCGGCGCCGACCGGCAACGCGGGACTGTTTGTTGGGATCAATGAGTTTACGGTCGATCGACATATCAGCGGGTTGCAATTTGCGGTCCACGACGCGATTGAGCTGGCGTACCTGTTTGTCGTGGATCTGAAACTGATCTCGCCGCGTAGCTGCCACTTACTGCTGTCCGGGCAGTCCTCGGCCGATGACGTACAAAGACATCTGGCCGAGCTGCGCCAACAAGGATGTGTCATCGGATCGGCGCAGCGGAGTCAGATTCTGGCCGCCTTTCTGCAAGTGACAAGCCAAGGGCGAGGGACATCGGACGTTCTAGTCTGCGCATTTAGCTCGCACGGGTTCAACCAGGGACGGCAGGCCTACATTATGCCCAGCGACGGAGCTCGTGAGCTGCTGCAGGATACGGCGATTCCTGTGGATTCGATTGAAACACGCATGGAAGCGTCGAAAGCAGGCCACCGCCTGCTGCTGGTCGACGCCTGTCAGGAACGGATATCGGCCAGGAGTACGGCAGGGGCGGTCACGGGAACTCCCATGTCACCGCTGTTTCTGGAGCTGCTCAAACTTCCAACAGGGCAGGCGAAGCTGGCTTCGTGCAGCCCGGGCGAATTCAGTTACGAACACGGCACTTTGGGCGGCGTCGGTCACGGCATTTTTACCTATTCGTTCTTGGAGGCGCTGCGCGGGGGCGCGCGTCCGGACGAGCAGAATCTGGTGCGGCTAGGTACGGTGGCGGATTATGTATCGAGTCGGGTGACCGAGTGGGCCAAACAGGGAGGTCGCCAGCCCCAGACACCATTTTTCGCGGGCCCGGAAGCACCACGAAAGCTGCCACTGGCGGTGCAGGCGAGCAATCTGGCGGCGCTGATTATGTCCGTGGAGAAATACTCGACGTCCATGGACTTCACGCCTGAGCTGCGGAGCCAGTTGGTGGCAGTACTTAAGCAATTGGACGCAACCCGCGAGGCCGACCGGAGATTGGCCGTGCAGACGCGCGAATTCGCGGCGGGGCGACTCTCGGAGTTCGTGTATGTGCCGTATTTAGAGTCGGAGCTCCGTCGCCGACGGGGAGGAGTACCTCAGCCGCTTAGGGCGCCATTTGACACGGCGACGGCGCGACGTGCGCAGCAGGATTGGTCGAGATTTTTAGGCACCACCGTCACGCAAGAGAACTCGATCGGGATGAAGCTGGCGCTGATACCTGCGGGCGAGTTCCGGATGGGTTCACCGGAGAACGAGGAGGAGCGTAGCAGCGGTGAGTACCAGCATCGGGTGCGGATCACAAAGCCGTTTTACCTGGGCGTGTACGAGGTGACGCAGGGAGAGTACGAGCGTGTAATGGGGGAAAATCCGAGTTGGTTCTCGCGGGGCGGTGGC
>JBFWYF010000069.1:0-14504 GCA_050186685.1 Pirellulaceae bacterium | reverse complement strand
CTCATCCGTCAGTACCAGATCCAAGTCGATCGGCGCCCCCAGGCGGTCGCCGAATGCCTCGAGCCACCAGACTTCACCCTGACTTCCTCGTAACGCATACCAGTCGTGTTCATCCCCCTCTGTCAGCTGCCCGCTGACTTCCGCAGGTACCTCCAGCGCGACCGCGTGCTCGAGCAGGTGGTTCTCGTCGCCGTCGTCGTACACCGGCACGTCGGTCAGACCGAGGGCACAGGGCAGGTCCACGCCCGGAACGCGCAACGCAAAGGGCTGCGTACCGAACTCGTGCGCGAGCCGAGGCAACCGTAACGCGCCACCATCGGCCGTCGGCGTCACGTCGACGCGCAGCGACTCCCAGCCCCGCCCGACAACCGATCGCGAGGCGGGCGGGCGACCTTCGGAGACCTGGTCCGCATCCGCCCGTCCGTCGCCGCGTGTCAAATTCAGTCCCACCACGGTGGCCTGCAGAGGCTGGCCAACTTGCGCCACCGTGGGCATCACATAGGCCACGTGGGGGCGAGTGCCTACCAGCAGCCGATAGACATAATCGTTCCCGCCCGCATAAGTCTGGTCGAACAGGCGCACGATGTATCGTCCATCGGACGGCGCAACAAAATCGATGCCGGGATCAATACCCGCGTCTCCGCGATTGACCGCCAGACGCCGCAGGCTCGCGTCGAAAACTTCCAGGACACCATGCGTCGGAGCGTCCAACCGGTTGGACCACAGCTCAATATGCAGGCGTTCCCGCGCTCGCGCCGAAAACGCGAAGCAGTCGACATCGCCCGGCTTGTCGAACCGGCCGTTGACCGCGGCCTCGGTGCCCAGGAACTGAGCCTGTTCGCGGTCGTCATTCGGCTCGGTATCTACCTGGTCCGGACCGCGCGTCACCAGGAACGCGCGCGGACCGCTGATGCCGAATTTTCCCACGACGCGCACATCGTAGACGCCCGGTTCCGCATCGGCGGGAATCGTGATTTCGCCGCGTCCATCCTGCACAGAACCGCTCTGCCACCGGGGATCCGAACACCACAGAGCACGCAAGTCCTCGAGTTGCGATCCGTCCACGCGGATCGTCAGCCGCGTGCCGGGACTTCCACCAGCGGGAAAGATGCTGTTCAACACGGGACCAGGCGTCTGGCCCCAAGCGAGCGCGCTCCAGCTCGCGATCCCCCAACACAGCGCAAGACGAAACCAATCGCTCATGAATCGACCTCGTCGTCACCGACATCCCGCCCGGCGACCCTTCAACCAGCTCCGGCAACGCGTCGGCAGGCCCGAGTCTCCCCAACGTGGGGCACGGCGTCAGGCCGGATTCTAACCCGGTCGCACCGCCCAAACCAACCAAAACATCTGCCTTTCTTGGCCCTCGCTTACCATCCGAGGAATACGTCCTTTTCCCGATCGACCGCAAAGCTACGGCTCCAGGGTTTTTCGCGCTGTCGATCGGACAGGTCCCGCACAGCTTGCCACCGAGGCAACAGGTCTAGAAGTTCGCGAGCTTTCCCGATGGTGCCGTCAATGTGGCACGACGCTCCGTCGTCGTGATCCCTCTCCTATCTCGGCTCGTTATCTCCACGACCTGTGTGGCACTGGTTCTGCCAGTGCTTCCCCTAGCGCTAGGTCAACGACTATCAGCAGAGAACACTGGCGGAGCCAGTGCCACACTCACGCACGGCTCCTGGGACTTGCGTCCTCTCTTGGGCCCCTAGCGATAATCAGCTCCACGCAGCCCATGTGAAGACGGCTGCCAGGCCGGCAAACCAAATGGTCAGCATCGTGTCGCCGGCCCACAACCAACTCGCGGTCAGATAGGGGCGCACCTTCAAGCAGGCCTGCAGGCACAGTCGCACTCCCCAGAAGACCGCCGCAAACCCGCAGACAAAGCGGGCGAGCGTCGAACCGCTGGCTAGCTCGTCGGCATTCGCCAGGGAAATCAGGCTGAGGCCGACAATGGTCAGGACGGTATAGCCACCGTACACCCAGAACAGTTGCCGCATTAACGGTGGTAGCCCCGCGAGTTCGGCGCGCCAGTTCAGCCTCCACGGCACGAGCGCCGACGCCAGGAGCACGGACAGTTGGGCCCAGCCGGCCAGCCAGATCCATTGGGAGAGCGCGTCTTGCATCGAAAGCTATCCTTGCGGGCCTGTCGCGCCCAGCGCACGGAGGAACGGCAATACCACACGCTCCAGGAACGGCGGATGAAACAAGAGGGGGCTGGGAAGCACAACGACGCCCCAAGCAAACAGGCGGCCCGGCCAACCAGCTGCCAGACCGGCGGCTCGACCGGAATGCGAGTGCTCCGCGGCATGCGCCAGACCTTGGATCGCGAAATAGATCGTCGGTAGCCCGTATCCACCGCCGGCCGGAAACGAGATGACGAGGTCGTGAATGAGACCGCTGAACAGAAACACCGCCATGGTTGCCGGCAGCGCCCCGTAACGACGCAGGATCGGACGCAGGATGGTCTTTGTAGCGAGGTCCCGGAAAGCTCGGTTCCAGCGGTTCCCCCAGTAGTCGCCGACACTTTGGGCAGCGATCGGCCAGTCCATGATCGGCGGAGCCGCGACGCCACGCGACCGCCACAGGCAACTCAACGCGTGAAACAGGCCAAAATGTAACAGGAATGCCAATCCGATCATGCCTACCCACGCTTGCCAATAGGGAGGCCAGTGGGCGGCCCACGGGGTGCCGCCCCAGACCAGAACCGCACCGGCGGCGAGCTTTGCCATCGCGAACAGCCATTCCCTCGCCGTGGGACTGCGAACGCGAGCCTCATCCGCCGGGCTCAGAAAGGTGTCGACATTCATGCCCGGCCACGCGAGCCACCAGGCCAGCCGATCGGCAAAGCGTGTGTCGCGCTGAGTTCGCGTGCGCCACATTGCCTCTTTGCAGCCGGCGTACATGACCAGCGTCACCGCCCACATGCGCTGCCATGCAGGCCAGGAGAGCGGCAGCAGCGCGTTTACGCCCGCCGGCACTGCAAGAGCCCACAACATCAGCCACATACGATAACACGCCTCCGCCAAGTTAACCGCAATCGCCTCTTTGGGTTAACCACGCCCCACCCCGAGAAAGCAATTCGCGGGCCGTCCGTGGTCACGACGCTCTGCCGTCGGGAGCCCCCTCCTGATCTCGGCGCTGTGGGTGGTATTAAGGTGTCCCGCAGAGTCCGCTGGGATCGTGGAGGGGTTTGCGTCACAGCCATTTCTCCGCGCCCACTGCGGCCTCTGCGGGAAATTCACTCCCCCCGGCCGCCACTTGCCCTGATGCCACGAGTTTCGCTTCCCGGACAATCCGCAAATCCCGTCGCTCAGCTTTAGGTAGGCCCTGTCAAAAAACCATCGCCCTGACCCTCTCCCGGAGTACCGGGAGAGGGGACTGGATGAACCGCTTTGCGGTCAGGCATGTGGGTTTTCTGACTGAGCCAAGTATGATGCGGCGTTAATAACTGCGTTCGCGGAGTCTGGAGCCAAGTGACCCCCATGCCATTCTTCCTGATGCGCTGCTGGACTAACACTAAGAAAATGATTTTCCGCTGCCCCTTTGTCCCTCGGGAAAGGCGCAGTGTGTCCATCGGCCACGGGCTCGCCGTGGCGATCGCCATCCTGGTAGTCCTTCCGACCGCCCGTGGCCTGGCGGACTCGGCCCGCAGGCCCAATATTCTGTGGCTGATCGGCGAGAACCTCAGTCTGGACCTCGGGTGCTACGGCGCGCGGGATGTCCATACGCCGCACCTCGACCGACTCGCCGAGCGGGGAGTCCGGTACACTCGGACCTATGCCACGAACCCGGCCTGTGCTCCCAGCCGCTCGGCTTTTTTTACAGGGCTGTACCAGACGACGACCGACACCCACCACATGCGGTCGCATCGCGACGACGACTTCCGGTTACCCGCCGGAGTTCGCCCCATTACGCACTGGTTGCGCGACGCCGGTTACTTTACTGCCAATATCAAGACCGTAGCTGGCCAGGCGGTGGGCACGGGCAAGCTCGATCTGAATTTCGTCAACGAGGGGCCGATCTATCATCCCGGCTCGGAGGACTGGAGCGTTCTGACGGCACATCAGCCGTTTTTTGCGGTGGTGAACCTGATGGAAGTGGAATACGACATCTACGACCGCCAATCGGCGGCTAAGCCGCGGGTGGAATGGGTTGGGGAGCGGGACCACGTGCCTCATGCACGACCCGAGTCGGTTCAACCCCCGCCGTACTATCCAGAACATCCGACGGTGCGCGAGGAGTGGGCTCGCTACTTGAACTCGGTTTCGGGGATGGACCGCCGGGTCGGGCAGATCCTGGACCAGCTGCAACGGGACGGACTCGCCGACGACACCATCGTGCTGTTCTTTGGCGACAACGGCCGCCTCGAACCGCGCGGCATCCACTGGTGCTACGACAGCGGGCTGCACGTACCCTTGATTATCGATTGGCCAGCGGGCCTGGATCGCCCGTCGGAATTTCGGGCGGGTTCCGTCGAGCCGCGTCTCATCAGCCTGGTCGACGTCATGGCGACCACCTTGGATATGGCGGGCGTAGTTCCCGCTGCACCGCTGCACGGCCAGGTCTTCCTGGGTAAACGCGCTGCCCCCCCGCGGACCTTCGCATTTGCGGCACGTGATCGCATCGACGAGACGATCCAGCGCATCCGGTCCGTGCATGACGAACGCTACCACTACATCCGCAATGAAACGCCGGGGCCCACGTTCGCGTCGCTGAACCGTTACAAAGAAAAGTGCTTCTTGATTCTCCCGTTGATGCGCACTCTTTACGCTAAAGGCATGTTGAGTGGCCCTCCGCGCGACCTGATGGAGCGTGTGGGCCCCAGTGAAGAACTGTACGATACGGCTGCCGATCCGCACGAAATCCGGAATCTGGTCGATACAGACGAACCGCAGCATCGGGAAGCGCTCGTGCGTTTGCGCGCTGCGTTAGCCACGTGGCGTTCGGAGACGGGTGATCGCGGCTGGATAGCCGAACCGGCGGACGTGGTGGCGCCCTTCGCACAGGAGATGCACAACTGGTTTGGCACACCGTCGTGGGCACGCTGACACACCTACCGTTCTCATTCCCGCTCGTTGAGTCGTTGTTGGAGACATATCACATGGCGATACCACGCGGATGGCTGTTCGCACTGGCCATGAGCGTGCTGGTGGCTCGCGCGCTGGTCGCAGGGGAAACGATCGAGTTGTTCGATGGCCGGTCGCTCGAAGGCTGGGAGTACGACGCGCGCCACTGGCGTGTGGAGGGGAACGCCATCGTCGGCGAGATTCCGCGCGGCGAGACTTTGCGTCGCAATACCTGGCTGATATGGCGCGGACGAGAAGTGGAGGATTTCGACCTCCGCGTTCAAGTGAAGCTGTCGGGTGCGCCGGCCGCCAACTCGGGGATTCAGTTCCGGTGTCAGGTGGATGGGGTCGAGCACGTGTCCGGCTACCAGGCCGATCTCGACCAGGGGGCAGTATGGCTCGGTCGCATTTACGACGAACACGGTCGAGCGTTGCTGGTCGAGCGCGGGACGCGCGTGCTGATCGAACGCGATGGCACGCGACGCACCGAGGTATTTGCGCCCGCCAACCAGTATGCCGTCCTGTTCCGGGAGGGCGCCTGGAACGACTATCGCATTGTGGCGATCGGCGATCACATCGCGGTCTACGTGAATGGGACATTGTTCAGCGAGCTGAAGGACCAACAAACGGGGCAACGGGACCTGCGCGGGTGGCTGGCCTTCCAGCTGCACAGCGGTCCGGAGACCCGGGTGGAATACCGCCAGCTGCGCTGCGAGCTGCTGGCGCCGCACGACACGCGTCTGGGGCCTTTCTCGCTCGAGCCCACACCGCCCGAACCACCCGGCACGGCCGGCGTGTTCCCGCGTGGGGCCAATGGCGCGGAGCTGAACCTCGGATTTGAATCAGGAACGCTCGACGACTGGTCGGCCACCGGAGACGCCTTTGCCCGGCAGCCAGTAAACCGCGACGGCATCTCGCAGCGCTGGCCGGACCAGGCCAGCGGCAAGCAAGGCGACTATTTTGTCGGAGGATTCGAAATCGTCCGGGATCAGGGCCTGGGACGACTGGTTTCGAGTCCGTTCCGAGTGACGCATCCCTACGCCAGCTTCCTGATCGGAGGCGGAAATACGCGTGCCACGCGCGTCGAGGTCTTTCGCCCTGCCGCGGACGGAGCCGAGGAAAAAGTCCTGTTCGAGGCGATGGGGCAGAATCGCGAGGCGATGCGCCGTGTGGTCGCGGACCTGCGGTCTCAGATCGGCCAGACGATTGCCGTGCGGCTGATCGACGATAGCCGTGGCGGCTGGGGGCATCTGAACTTCGATGATTTCCGCTTTCACGACGAACCCCCGGCGGTCGTCGAGCACTACGCGGCCTGGCGTTCGACGCGCAACCCCGTCCTGGCCCACCTGGTGCCTAACCCATCCACTGCCTCTGCCGAGCTGCCCGGTGGGGAAACCACGGCCCAGATGATGGTGCCCCGCGGCTTTTCTGTGGACGTCATAGCGGCGGAACCGGAGCTGCATCAGCCAATGGCATTCACCTTCGATGCCCGCGGCCGCCTGTGGGTCGCGGAAGGGCATTGTTATCCACAGAAAAGACCGGATGGCCAAGGGCTCGATTGCATCTTGATCTTTACCGACCACGATGGAAACGGCTCCTTCGAGCATCGCCAGGTGTTCGCCGAGGGCTTAAATCTGGTAAGCGGCCTTGAGGTCGGCATGGGAGGGGTCTGGGTCGGAGCCGCGCCCGAGCTGCTCTTCATTCCCGATCGCGACGGCGACGATCGTCCCGACTCCGCGCCGGAGGTTCGACTGGACGGATTCGGCTTCGCCGATACGCACGAAACGCTCAATAGCTTTCTCTGGGGACCTGACGGCTGGCTCTACGGCAACCAAGGGGTCTTCAATCGGTCACTCGTCGGCAAGCCCGGTGCGCCGGACACCGAACGCCAGGCTATGCAGGCCGGCGTGTGGCGTTATCATCCCATTCGGCGCGTGTTCGAGGTCTTCGCCCAGGGAGGCAGCAATCAATGGGGACTCGACTACGACGAACATGGTCAACTCTTCATGACCCATTGTCGCAGCCGTTGGGGTGAAGGGCTCACCACGCATGTCATGCAGGGAGGGCACTACTGGAATCAGGTCAATAGCGGCTACGCGCCGTTCATTTCGGCCACTCCGCTCCGCGACCAGCCGGCCCTGCGCAACTACCTGCTCGCCTCGGCCCGCTACGGCCATGGCGAAGGGGGCGCGGGCAAGCCTGGCTCAGGTCAGGTATATGGCGGACACTCTCACGTCGGCACGTTGATCTACTTGGGCGACAACTGGCCGGCGGAACTCCGGAACCATTTGTTCACCCATAACCTGCACGGCCATCAGTTAAATCACCAGATCAACCTCCGCGAGGCAGGCGGCTACAACACCGTCCATGCAGGCTACGATCTCCTGTTCTGCGCCGATCCACAATACATCGGCGTCGACCTGCAAACCGGCCCGGACGGGGCCGTCTACATCAGCGACTGGTACGATCCGCGACATTGCCATAATCCCACCGTCGAACATTGGGACCGCGGCAACGGTCGGATCTATCGCATGAAGTTCGATGCGACCTATACGCCCGCTCGCGCAGACTACGTCCGCGCCACGGACGAACAACTGGTGGCGGCCCAGTTGCACCGCAACGACTGGCACGTGCGGGCAGCGCGACTCGAGCTGAGCTATCGCGCGTCGACTCGCCCCATCGCCACCGTGGCCGTCCAGCGGCTGCGCGAATTGGCCATGCAGCACTCGGACGCCGATCGGCGGCTGCGAGCACTTTGGGCGTTGCATGGGATCGGAGCGGTTGACCCGCCACTCGTGGAAAAACTGCTCGCGGACGGGAGCGAATACGTACGAGGCTGGACCGTCCAGCTCGCCATCGAATCGCTGGAGATCGACGCTATCCGAGACCAACTGCTGACGCTCGCGTCGAGCGACGACTCGTTACTGGTGCGCCGGTATCTGGCATCCGCCTTGCCCCGCGTACCTTCCGCGCTCGGTTGGCAACTGGCGGCCACACTGGTCGCACAGCCTGAAAACGCGGCGGATCGAGACCTGCCGCTGCTTCTGTGGTATGGCGTGGCCTCGCTGATGCAGGATGATGTGCCCCGCGCGATGAAACTGGGCGACACGCAGTGCCTGCCCGTCATCCGGGACTACCTGGATTGGTACGCCGCGAAAATCTCGGCCCAGGGACGCGCCGATTTGACCGACCGGCTGGCGGTCGCGGAAGGCTCGGAGCTGCGCCGTCTGCTGAGCTTGTTCGAGTTGGCCGTACGTGGCATGCGCAACCTGGAGCCCCCACCTGCCTGGAGCACCGCCGCCGAGCGGCTGTACGAATTGCCGGCGCCGGACCTGCGCCGCGCCTCGGCGACAATCGGTGCTGCTTTCTCCGACGAACGGCTGTTCCAGCGCCAACGAGCCCTGGTTGCCGACAGCGCGGCCCCGCTGCCAGACCGGCAGTTTGCACTATCTCTGCTCGCCTACGATCCGTCCTCTCAGAATCTGCCGATCTATCTGCAGCTACTGGACTCGCCGCTGGCACCTTCCGTAGTCCCGCTGCTTAGCCAGTATGCCGACACCTCGATCGCCCCGTCATTGATCGATCGTCTCGCGAGCGGTGGAAGCAAACTGCGCGAGCCCGTGTTGGAAACCCTGTCGAGCCGACCTGCGTGGGCGAGCCAGTTACTCGACGCGATTAACCGCGGCCAAGTCGACAAACGCCTGCTGAATGCCTACTACGCGCGACAGATGTCCAGCCTCGGCGATGCGGCGCTGAACGAACGGCTGAGCCGCCAATGGGGAATGTTTGCTCAAACGCCTGCCGAGCTGCGCGACGAGATTGAGACAACGGTTGCCGCGTTCCAGTCCGCACCGCTATGGGCCTACAGTGCTCAGGACGGCGCCGCTCTCTTCAAGTCGCTCTGTGCCACCTGCCACCAGCTCGACCAGCAAGTGGAGAGCATTGCCCCGCGGCTCGCCGGCAGCGGCGCCAAGGGCATCCGGTATCTCGTCGAGAACGTCGTGGACCCCAACGCCGTCATCGGCCGCGATTACCAGGCGCGCATCCTCGTCACGCGCGACGGTCGCGTCACGACTGGACTGATCGAGAAGGAAACCGATTCAGCCGTCACCGTCCGCACCGCCACCAACAGCGTGACGCTGGCCAAGTCCGAAATCGAGGAACTGCGGATCGCCCCCCAGTCCTTCATGCCGGTCGGATTGTTGAAGGACCTGAACGAACGGCAACGGCTCGAGCTGTTCAAATTCCTCTCGTCGCTGTGAACCGCGCATTCGTGCCTCGCGCAGTACTCGTACTCAGCTACTCGTACTCGAATGGGGCATCGTGACCGAGCTAACCTTCCATCACCAGCTACTCGTTGTGACTCAGATGACGCAATCGAGTAGGAGTAGGAGTACGAGTAGGAATACCGGTCGGGGGAGTTCTAAGCCGGGCCGGGGAGTTGGCAAGTCAGCCGAACAGCTCCGGAATCCTCTCGCCATGTCGCACAATCATGATCGGTCGTCCGGTCAACTCGTGATATTCCTTCGTACTGTCGATGCCCAGGCTGTGATAGAACGAGGCTGCGACGTCGTCGGGTGAATAGCCGTCGCCGGTGGCGGGCGTCTCTCCTTTGTCACTGCTCGCTCCCAGCACCTGCCCGCCTCGCATCCCACCGCCTGCGAGGAGCACAAACATGGCGCGCGGCCAGTGATCGCGGCCGGCGTTGGCGTTGATCTTCGGTGTGCGACCAAACTCGCCGGTCACCATGACCGCGGTCGACTCCAGCAACCCTTTGGCATCGAGCGTCTGCAACAGAGCGGCGAGGCCTTCGTCCAACTGCGGCAGACGGGTGTCCTTGAGCGTCGTGAAGTTGTTCTGATGGGTGTCCCATCCGCTGAAGTTGACCGTCACGAACCGCACTCCCGACTCGATGAGTCGGCTGGCCAGCAGACAGCTCTGGCCAAAGGCGTGTTTGCCAAACGGGGCCGCCACGCTCCGCGGCTCCTGGCCGACATCAAACGCCTTGCGGCTGCGCGGCGAGCTGATGATGTCGTAGGCCTGGTGAGAAAAGCGGTCGAGTCCTCTCAGGAGATCGTCCTGTTGCTCGTATTCGCCGAAAACTCCATCGAGCTTGTCGAGCAACTTGCGGCGATTCGCCACGTCGTCCACGGACATGCCGCCGCTCAGGCTGATCCCGCGCACCGCGAAGGGGCGTCCCGGCTCCGGCGTGGCGCCCGTGTTGAGCGCCGAGTACTGGACACCCAGATAACCCGATTCCTCGGGCGTCGAGGGGACTCCGACGTAGGACGGCAAGTCCGGATCGCCAGGCAGCTCCTTGCTGACGACCGCCCCGTAACCCGGGAACGTCAGGGACGCCAGCGGCGCATTACCGGTGGTCAGGTAAGCGCGTCCGAACTCGTGCGCGGCCAGCGCATGGCTCACGCCCCGCAGTATCGCGTACTTGTCGGCACACTGCGCCAGCCGCGGCAAGTGTTCACAGATCTCGATCCCCGGGACGTTGGTCGGAATGGGATGGAATCCTCCCCGGTGCGTGTCTGGCGCGTTGGGCTTCAGGTCGAACGTATCCAAATGGCTGGGCCCACCGTTCAGATAAACCAGAATCCCGGCTCGAGCCTTGGCCTGTCCCGCCACGCGGCCCGATTCCGCCGCGCGCAGATAACCGCTCAGCGTCAGGCCCATGCCGGCCAGCGCACCGGCCTTCACAAAGTCACGCCGTCGAATTCCATCGCAATATCGAAAATTCATGGCAAAACCTTTGTCGGTTGGTGAGGAGAGTCGGCCGTGCTGTCCGAATACTGGCCCTCCGCCGAAGTACCGGGATAGGGAGGGGACTTGAGGATCCGCCTCGCGGTCAGCGATTCCAGTCCTTGGACCGAGCCTAGTGATTGACCACAAACTCTTTGGTATTCAACAGGGCCCACAGCAAGTCGCGGACTCCGTCGATTGGCCTGGCCACCTGTCGCACGTAGGCGACGCTCTCGGCCAGTTCCTCGTCGGTCGGCGGCCGGGTGACGGTCCGCAGGTAGCAGTCACGAATGAGCCGTTCGATGTCCAACCCGCCGCGGTTCGTCTCGCGACTCAAGCCGGCCAGCCATCCGCCCCGATCGATCATGGCGAGCACGTCGCGATCGTTCTGCAGATAGACGGACTGCAACAGCGTCGGCTGAGCCGATCGTTCACAATCGCACGTGGTTTCGCGCGCCGGTTTGCCAAAAACGGTCATCGCATAGCGGTTGCCGCCATTCGTCACGGACGCATGGCTGATGGCGCGCTGGGTCGGATCGGCCTGAAGCCCGGCGAGTTTCTCGGCACTGCTCGTCGCCTGAATCAGGGCATCGTACGCCACTTCCGCCGGCAAGCGACGCGGGATCATGCGGCTGAAGTTGCGCCGATCCGCCTGGTTCGTATCGTTCGGCTGCCAGCTCAACTGGTACGTCCGGCTGTTGGCGATCTCGCGATGCACCCACTTCATGTCGTAACCGCTCGCCACAAAGCCCTGAGCGAGATAGTCGAGCAGTGGGGCATTGCTCGGAGGATTCGCCAGGTTCAAATCGTCTGGCGGGTCGATAATGCCGGCATGGAAATAGTGGGCCCAAGCGCGGTTCACGAGCGCCCGCGCGAACCAGGCGTTGTCCTTACGCCGCATCCAGTCCATGACCGGCTGGCGCGGATCGTCCCATCGCGCCAGATCGACTTCTTCCGCCGCCAGCAGCTTGCCGGTCGGCGCCCGGGCGGTCAGCCCGTTGCCGCGGGCGTTGCGGTTGGGTGCCGGCGCGACGAACAGTTCGCGGAACGGTACTGACGTGCCCTCGCGGGCCAGCTTTGTCATCATGCGCCGGGCATCGCCGCCGTTCTTATTCTTCAAGCCCAGCTCTTCCTGCATCCGATCATAGGCGTCGCGTGCTTCGCGCGACACGTTGTAGTTCACACCGCGGAAGAACTGAGTGAACTGTTGGAAATCCGGCTGCGTCCACTGGTCAAACGGATGCTTATGGCACTGCGCGCACTGAATGCGGATTCCCAGAAAGGCATAGGCAACCCCCAGCGCCCGATCTTCGGCGGTGCGGAACGTGCGCCGTGACCAATAATGGGGCATGGTTTTCCGCGAGGCAAAGTCGGCCGGATCCTCTTTGCGAACATACGAAGTCATCTCGGCGGCGTAGTCCTCGTACGATTGCGTGTCTTCCCGACTCACGGCCAACAGCATGCGTTCGACAAGCTCGTCGTACGGGATGTTTTCACGCATGCGAGCGTATGTCCAGCGGTACCATTGGGCGGCCTGCTCGTTCTGAAACGCAACTTCGCCCATGCTCTGCGGATTGTTGCCCGTCAAATCGCAGAACTTCGTCGCCCACCAGGCCGCATAGGCCGGACGCTCGAGCAATTCGTCGATCTTTCGGGCCCGCTTGTCCGGTGATGGATCGGCCAGAAACGCTTCCGCTTCTTCAGCCGTGGGCAGTGTCCCGGCCACGTCCAGGCTTACGCGGCGCAGGAAGTCGGCGTCGCCGCATGTCGACGAAGGCACGATACCCAACTTCTGCAGCTTGCTCACAACCAGCTCATCAATACGCGTCGGCGTTTCGACCGGCGGATACTTGTCGCCAACCAGGTCGGTGACCGGCATGAGGACGGGGACCGCCGTGACGCCATTGTCGTAGAAGGCCACCACATGCGTGTCGCCTCTACCGACCGACGTGACGTGCCCTTGCGCGTCGATATTGACGATCGCCTCGTTATTGGTCTGGAACCGCGCCAGGCAGGTTACGTCCTCGCGACCACCGTCTTCCCAATGCGCGATCACTCGCAACTGCGTTTCTTCGCCCGGTCGACCGAACAGCAACTCGGATGGCTCAACCTCCAACCGCTTCAGACGAGCCGCCTTGTCGATGCCTTGCGCGCCGCCACGAATCCACGCCGCCAGCAATTCGTGCTCCCAAGAACCCGCTTGAAATCTCTCGCCCCCCTCGTGAGCACCTTCGTCCGTCGGATAAGTGAGCAACAGACTCGCCGCGACGTCGTCGCGATTCACCAGCGTTTCGCCACTGTCCGACTCCACTTTCGTCAGCGCCGCATGATCGAACTGCGGATCGTACCCGAACAACGAAAGCCGGAACCCGCCTCGGCCCTGGAACGAGCCATGGCACGCCCGCCCACTGCATCCCAACCGTCCAAGCAGCGGCATAACATGACGTTGAAAATCTGGCGTCTCCGACACACCCGCCGTCGCAAATCGCTGACGGGCTGGAATCTGAATTTCTTCGGCCGGTGTCGAGACGACGACGGCCAACAGCAAACTCAAAGGCGTGAGCAGGTATCGCATGCAAGCAAGCCTTTCTTATCCCGAGACAAGCACGCTTCCACTCCGCGCATCCGTACCGACGACTCCGTCCCGCTGGCTGCCGCAACCCGGCGACCAGACCCTCTTCACCGTCTACCGAATCGACTTCTCGCCGGCACTGGGCAGCTGGTGAGCCTTCAACAATTCACCGAACGTCTGCCCGCCCGCCGACGCCGACGATTCGACCTTCTTCATCGCTGCCTCGAACTCGGCTAGCAGCTTCTTCTCCTCGGCTTCCTTGGCCGCGTCGCCCTGCTCCTTGGCGGCATCCGTCCGATCCTTGGCATTCCCCTCGATGGCCTCGGACAGCGCCCAGCCATACTCGTTGACAATCTCCTTCTTCTTCCCCTTCACGTGGCACGTATTGCAACCCGCTTTGCGGAATGCCGCCTGAAACTCGGCACTCCCTCCCTTCACGTACTTGGCCTCGAAGGCGTTCTTGAACGGCGTCGTGGCGAACAACGTCCCGTTGACACAGCAAGCGGCAATCAAGGCACCGACAAGCAAACCATAGCGCATTTTCATGGCATCCCTCTCGCTTGGCGTTCGAGTTTCAAAATCGATCCATCGACGGATTACAAAAGAACCAGGTGGGTCCTGCGACCGCTGTCAAAGCAAGCCGCAGGGCAGTGGTATGGCGAGTTGGGCGTGGTGGGCAATTTGGCAGGTGACCGAAAGCCCGCCGCGCCGCGGGTGGACAGCCCAGATTGTCGTTGGTGATATCTGGATGTCAAGGTCCTATTGTGCGCAATACATCGGCGGCGGGGAAGCCCAGAATCCAGCGCATCCGGCACCAAGTCACCCGGAAGATGTGCGGATTCCCGTAAGCGACTTCCGTATCGCTGGGGAAAGGTTCCCGCAGAGGACGCCGAGGACGCGGGGTGGCCCATCTCCCTCCGCGGCCCCTGCGGCCTCGGCGGGAATTTTCTCTCGCTGCGGGGTAGTCGACGCGGAACGAGAACTCCGCACGGCGTACGGTTCCGCACAAGCGTCTTCCGTCTCGGGCAAGGTAAGATGCCTGCCTCGAGCGCCGTTTGGGGGAAAGGTTCCCGGTAGAGTAAGGAGGGTCAGATCGGAAGAGCGGCGGGTAGGGAAAG
>JBFWYF010000068.1:0-14561 GCA_050186685.1 Pirellulaceae bacterium | reverse complement strand
ACGCTCTTCCGATCTCGTGCCGTTGATTACGGCGAGCATCATGAGCAAGAAGTTGGCCGAGGGGCTGACCGCCCTGGTGCTCGACGTCAAATGGGGGAGCGGCGCATTCATGAAGTCTCGTCCCCGAGCCGAAGAGCTCGCTCGGTCACTGGTCGACACCGGCGAGCGGATGGGAGTGGCGACCACGGCGCTGATTACTGACATGAACCAACCTTTGGGGCGTATGGCCGGAAACGCCGTGGAGGTTGACGAAGCCCTCCTGACGCTCGCGGGCAAGGGACCGCCGGACCTCGTCGAGGTGACGATCGCGCTCGGCGCCGAATTGCTGGTCGCGACAGGCCGGGCCACTTCGACCGTCGAGGCATCCCGCATGCTGGACGGTCATCTCCAATCGGGTGCGGCCTTGACTCGGTTCGACGCGATGGTGCGAGCCCAAGGCGGCGATCTCGATCGTCCTCGGCCGACAGCGCCCGCTCATGAAATCGTGGCCCCGCAAGCGGGATTCGTGCGGACCATGGACGTCGAGCGACTCGGCCAGGCCGTCATCGCGTTGGGTGGTGGCCGCCGCATCCTGGCCGATCGGATTGACCACGCGGTGGGATTCGAGATGCTGGTGCGACTGGGCGATCGCGTCGACCGGGGACAACCCTTGGTCCGCGTCCTGGCACAACGGGGCACGGCGTCCCACGTCGATGCCGAAATTTGTTCGGCGATCGAGTTGGGCGAACAGCCTCTTGAGCCGCCACCGCTGATAATGCCCTTCACCAAGGACCCCGCATGTTGACGCCCGCTGTTCGCGAGCAGTTGATTGAGTACGCTGTGCAAGCGCGTCAGAGAGCGTATGCGCCGTATTCCGGGTTCCTGGTCGGCGCCGCCCTTGCCACGCGCGCAGGCGGACTGTTCAGCGGCTGCAATGTCGAAAACGCCTCCTACGGCCTGACCGTGTGTGCCGAAAGGACCGCCGCCTTTCAGGCCGTGGCAACCGGCCAGCGCGACTGGCTCGCCGTGGCGGTAGCAGCCGAGGGCGGTGCGATGCCGTGCGGAGCATGCCGCCAGGTCCTCCGGGAGTTCGCCGACGACCTGATCGTGCTGATCGTCGACACAAACAAACTCAGCCAGGTTGCCGAGTACCGTCTGGCGGATCTGCTGCCCCATTCCTTTCAATTCCACCGCACGTCGCCCTAACCCCCGGAGAGGATCGTTCCTCATGCTGTGCAACCGACACCTCTGGATCCTGGCATCGCTGGCAGCCTCCGTAGCACCCGCCCAAGAGGTGCTATGGCAATCGACGCCTCTGACGAAGGCCGGCGAATTCACGGCCGGTATTGAAGGTCCAGCTGTGAACCGCGCGGGGGACATCTTTGCCGTGAACTTCGCCCGCCAGGGCACTATCGGCCGAGTTACGCCGGCGGGCATCGGAGCGGTGTACCTGGAACTGACCGGGGGCAGCATCGGCAACGGCATCCGATTCGATCGCCGCGGCGTCATGTACGTAGCCGATTATGTCGGACACAACGTGCTGGCCGTCGATCCGGAGACGCGGGCGATTCGCGTCCTGGCTCACGAGGACGAGATGAACCAGCCCAACGACCTGGCAATTACGGCCTCGGGCACGCTGTACGCCAGCGATCCGAATTGGCAGAACGGCACGGGCCAGATCTGGCGCATCGATTCAGACGGTAAAGTAACTCGGGTCGCACAGAATCTGGGGACGACGAACGGGATCGACGTGAGCCCGGACGGGAGGACGCTGTACGTCAACGAGAGCGCACAGCGGAATGTCTGGGCTTTTCGCTTGGACACAGCCGGAAATCTGTCCGACAAACGGCTCGTCAAGCAGTTTCCCGACCACGGATTCGACGGCATGCGCTGCGACGTCGACGGCAGTCTCTATATCACGCGGTACGGGAAGGGGACGGTCGTCAAGCTCACACCGTCGGGCGACGTACTGCAGGAAATTGACGTGTTGGGCAAACGCCCCAGCAACTTATGCTTTGGCGGTCCCGATGGTCGAACGGTCTACGTGACGGAGGTCGAACACACGCGACTGGTCCAGTTCCGGGTCGATCGTCCCGGCCTGGAATGGCAGCAATTGCGTTGACTCGTTCACCGGCTCAGTTGCTCGTCGGCGGCCCGCAGCGGTTCGAGCAACCGACGGATTTCTGACTGCTCCTCGGCCGTTAGTCGCCGTTGCGGAGGCCGGCAAGGCCCGAAGTCATCGCCCAAAGCGCTGACCGCGTACTTGACGGCGACAATGTTATAGGAATCCGCGTCCCGCGCCCGGAAATCTTCGAGCGGGCGCAGCACGTCCAGCCAGCGTTGAGCGGTGACGAAATCCCTCGCCTGCAGCGCCCGATGCATCGCCAGCGTCACATGCGGCGCCACGCTGCCGATGCCACTGGTGTAGCCGGTCGCGCCCGCCAGCATGAAGTAAGGTGCCCACCGCTCCGCGGTCCCGCAGTACAGCCCGACTCGGCCGCGGGCCATGGCAGCGAACCGGGCAAACGCGTCCACATCGTTAACCGCGTACTTCACACCAAGCAACTGGCCGGATTGCCCCAGTTCCAATAACAATCGATCACTGGGAACGGGACCCCGTTTGTACGCCAACATAGGCAAGTCCACGCCCTCGCGAATGGCGTGGACATAGTCTCGGAACCCGCTGTCGCACAGATAGGGATGCACGGGCGGCATCAGCAACAGGGCGTTTGCGCCGGCAGCCGACGCGCGTTGTCCGATCGCGACCGCGTGTGCCAAACCAAATCCAACCGGCGCCACGACGATGGCGGCAGGAGCCGCCGCCCGCGCGATGCGCACGCACGTCACGACTTCGTCGACGGACAGGGAATGAAACTCGCCGGTTCCCGCAGCGGGCAGGAACACATCGATGCCGGCGGCGGCCAGTTTCTCGATGCGCATCCCCAGCTTTTCCCCGAGTAGATCCCGCCCGTCGGCGGAGAACGGCGTGGGGGGAACGAGCTGCACCGTATCGAGCCGCGCGCGATCCCATTCACCGGACATATCGATTCCTCCGTCACACGGACAGTTCTTCCCGCAGTCGCCGTACGAGTACCGCGCACCGGGCGGCATCCAAGTGCAGCGGGTTGATCACCAGGATGCCGCGGTCCAGGGCACCATGGCCCACCTGCACGGGCGGATCGCCGCGTCGCAGCCGCCGGCACACTTCCCACGCCGACCGTCCCAGCCGCTGCTCATCGAGGACCACTTCGAGACAAGGTATCGTCTCGGGGCAAGCCGCGTTCGCAAGCCGGCAGCGGACCGGCAGGCCAGACAGCCCCTGCTCGATCTGGTCCAGATATCCCCGCTGGGTTGGCAGTTCCCGGGCGTACTCGCCCTCGGCAAAGAGCTGAAGGGCGGTCAGCAAAGCGGCAATCTGCTCTTTCGATACCTTCAGGGCTCGACCGATGCCATGCCGGGGGAAGCCGCGTAACCGTCGCTTGTCGATCAAGTGTTCGGGAGGTTCCCACAGGTCATAGTGGTCGTCCATGTCCAGCATTTGGACGGCGGCCGCGCCCACCAATTCGCGCCGGCCGCAGAGGATGCCCGTGGCCTGCGGTCCGCGGATCGCCTTGCCGCCGCTGAATGTGACGAGGTCGGCCCCGGAGGCCAGGATGTCCCGCAAGTTGGACCGGGGAGGCAACTCGCCCGCGGCATCGACCAGCACCGGCAGCTGGTGGACGTGAGCCCGCTCGACAAGTTCTGCGAGCGGCGGATGGGCGTCGCGATCGTAAACGTATAACACACCGGCGGTCTGCGGACGGAATGCCGCTTCGTATTCCCAGGTTTCCACGCGGCGTACGCCGGCGCCGGCTATGCATTCGTGAAAGCCTACTTCGACAAAGCGGGCTCCTGCCGCCCGGACCGCGTGATCGTAGCCGTTGCGGTGCTCGCGCGCCACGACGAATTCGTGCGGAAAACCTTCCGTATGGGGCAGCTGCTCCATGCGGCCCGCATCATAGCCCGTCAGAATTGCGGCGGCGCCCAACTGTAAAGCAGCCGCGCAACCGGCCGTAACCAACCCCGCCTCCGCCCCGGTGCATTCGGCAATCACCCGGCTGGCCGCGCCCTGCAGCTGGTCGAGCGGGACACAGTCGGCGGCGGCCGCCTCGAATGCACGCAATACGGCGGCTGGCATCGGAGCGCCACCCAGACGAGTGACCGACCCCGACGCATTGATGATCGGCCGTACGCCCCATTGTTCGAAAATCGACATAAGCAAACGAATCGACCACGAGCCCAGATGGCCCGCGGCGCCTCCCGAAAAATCAGTCTTCTCGGTCCGAAATCGGCGCCACACGGCACCGCGCCCCAGCCAGGCAACATTTCTCTTTCAACTGCATAGGTCGCTCCCCTTCCCGCCGATGAGCCTCCGTTACTTGCGGCCCAACTCCTCGTCCAACCACTCGTACGCCGCCTTGCGCGTGGCCTCGGGGAAGTCATGCTCACAGTCCGGGTACTCGACTCGCAGTCGGTCGCTGGCTTCGAGCAGACCGTATACTTCGCCCGCCGTCGCGATTACCTTCCGCACTCCCTCCACATCAAAATTACTGTCATGTAGCGGCGAGTTCGTAAAGAAAGGACGTGGAGCAATGGCGGCGATCAACTCCGTGAAATCAAACGGTACTTGCCGAGGATCGTTTGCATATTGAGTACGAATCCGCGGCATGTAGCGATCACTGGTCCAGCCGGCGAGCTTGCCGCCGTAGTAATACGGAAAAGCCGTAAACCCGCAACTCGTGATCACCGCCCGCAGCCGTAAATCGAACACCGCCGTAAAGATCGCATTGTGACCGCCCAGCGAGTGGCCGATCACCCCGATCCGATCGCGATCGACCTCGGGCATCGTCTCGAGGACATCGACCGCACGGATGTTATTCCAGATCGCCTTCATCGAGCCGCTCGGCAGCTTGTGCCGCGGAGGCTGGAAATCGAACGGATACTCACCGAATGACGGATAGTCGGGCACGATGCAGACATACCCGCGCTCGGCAAGCTCGTGGGCGTAATGCAGATTCTTGAGCCCGCCCAACCCCGCCGGTTCGTCCTTGCCGATCCGAGTAGTCTGATGCAGGCAGAGCATTGCCGGCATCCGTCGACCACTCTGCTTCGGAATCAGCAGCCACGCCGGTACTTGCTCGCCCGGCTCGACCGCAAAGCGGATTTTCAGCCGCCGGTACGCGCCGCCGTCTTGCTCCTCGAGCACCGCCATGTCCAACGGGACGCGCCACGACGAGTCAGGCAAAGGCCCCATCACGCTCTCCACATGGGCCTTGACGTGCGCACGCCGTCGCGCCCAATCGGCCGCGCTTTTAACCGGCTGTTCTTGCCCGTCCGCCGTCAGTACCGTCAGTAGCCGATCGTGGACGGGATAGACGGGCAGGGACGACGAGACACCCGCACTCGACGCCGCATTGCGTCCCAGGTTTTCAAACCAGTACAAGCCACTCCGCCCGGGTGCCAGCACGTCCAGATCACCGTCTCGATCGAGGTCGACGAGTTTCGGATCGAGATCAAATCCCGCAGGCCCTCCTTCCGGAGACACCTCGGACCGCTGCCAGGTACGCGTGGACGAAACAAAGCTGTAGGCATAAATCACCAGGGGATCCCACTCGCCCGGATCTTTGCCATCGTGTCCGAGGTAACGTTTGCCCGCCACCAGTTCCGGACGTCCGTCGCCATTCAGGTCGCCCAGTTCGACCGTATGCGGCTGCGACCAGGAAGTATCGATCGCGTGAGGAATCCACGTCCGCTGACCATCGTGCCGCGACTGCTCCAGCCACCAGAGGCCCGTGCGATGCCCTCGCCCCCAGATGATATCGGCGTCGCCATCCCCCTCGACGTCGGCCACCAGAATCGGCACGCTCGCATCCCGGTCCAGTTGGAACTCCGGGTGCCAGCCCCATCGTCCCTGCCGCCGGTCCTCAGGTGCCGCCAGCCAGCCGTTCGGTCCCACGATGTCACCGCGGCCATCTCCATCCACGTCACCGAATCCCACGCCATGCCCCACCACTTCCGCCGGCAATTCGTGCCGTACGAAGCGCGGCTCTCCGCCCGGCGATCCAGGCGGAACGATCTCCCACCAGGCCGCAAAATCGCGTCCGTTCGGAAGCAGATCCGGTCTGCCGTCGCCATCCACATCCGCCAGCCTCCCGGTCTCCATCGGGCCCGGACGTTCCACGACGTGCTCCGCCCACTGGCCACGGCCGTCACCGGGGTTTTCGACCCACGCCACTTTCTCGCTGCGATAGTTCGAGATCAGGAAGTCCATCCGTCCATCGGCGTTCACATCCAACGGCAGGCACGCGTAGTCATCGAAACGGCCGCGAATAAACTCGACTTCCCGCATGACATGTTTTGTCCATTGCGGTGCTTCGTACCAGGCCCCTCCTACAACAACGTCGACCTGACCATCGCGATTGACGTCGATCGCCGCTCCGGCGCTGTACGTAGCTTGCGGATCGATGGCGTGCTGCCGAAACGACGGCATGGGGATCCGATCGTCGGCCGTCACGACGGCATGGGCCAGCGCCAGCCCGGCCACACAGCAGGACAGACATACGATCCGTGTTCGCAGCTTGGAAAATGACATACATGCTCCCGTCTCGATGCCATCGTTTAGCCGTAGCCGCAGGCGAGGCATTCTGACCTCGTCTGCGGCTAGGTTTGAATGAAGCGGCGCGAAACTTGTCGGCGGAAAACGGTTCTAACCTCGCTTGCGCCCAGGGACGGACATGACCAATTCCCGCACGGCTTCGTCCCATCCGGGCCAGGGATGGTGCGGAAACAGCGTACGCCATCTCGTCGAGTCCAACGAAACGTCGGCGGGGCGAGCTTCTGGGAATTTCCCGTCGCGCTGCCGGCCTTTGCGCAGGGGGCGCGGATCCAGGTTCAGAGACCTCGCCAGTCGCTCGCCCATCTCCCAGCGGGACATCCGCTCAGGCCCCCCAAGATGGATCACGCCCGTGACCTCGCTCCGCGCCAGTTCCACCAGGGCACTGGCCGCCGTAATCAGGCTCAACGGTGTGCGATACTCATCGGCAAACAGTGTCAACGGCTGCCGCGTACCGAGCGCCGTGGCCTGCTGATCGAAAAACGACGGACGCCCATTCAGCGCGGGTCCGAACAGCAGGCTGACGCGGGCGACTGTGGTGCCGGCCAGTTCAAGGGCCGCCCTTTCGCCGGCCAGCTTCGAACGCCCGTAGCGCGACAGCGGGCTCGGGGAATCACTCTCGCTATAATTCCCCTTCGCTCCGTCGAAGACCATATCGCTCGAAACGTACACAAGCCGCGTCCGGTGTCGAGCGGCCAGTTCCGTCAGCCACCGCGTGCCTTCGACATTCACCTGCTCGGCCAACTGCGGGTTTGAGTAGCAGATATCGACGCGACAGATCGCAGCCGTGTGAATGATGACATCCGGCCAGTCCTCGTCGAAGGCCGCCGCCACCCGATCCTTCTGACGCAGATCGACCAAACGCAGCGCGGTCCCGAACCGGGTACCGGCCTCCGAGCCTGCCCACCCGACCACCTCGACATTCTTCTCCGATGCGAGGTGGCGCAGCAAATAAGTTCCCAGCTGCCCGCTCGCTCCTGTCACTAAGAAACGCAATGTATCCATGATCCTCAACGGGTTGCCTTTGTCTTTTTCGCCTTGCGTTTCCCTTGCTGGGCCTTGTCTCGGCCCTTTTCGTTCTGACTCGGTGCATCCGGCGCATTGACCTGCGGCAGCCACTTCGCGAGTTGTGCCTTCGCCGGCGCATACGACGGTTCCCCCGCGACGTTCGTCCATTCCCGCGGATCCGCGTCGTGATCGTAGAGCTCCTCGCTGCCATCGGCATAGCGGATATAGCGCCACCGTTCGCTGCGCACCGCGTGATTGTCTTTGCCGTGCGTCGTGATGGCGGGTTCCTCACGTGGGGACGCCGGGTCCCGCAACAGGCTGGCCAGGCTGCGTCCCTCCAGCCCTTCCCGCGGCGGCAAACCGCACACTTCCACCAACGTCGGATAGATATCCAGCAGGCTGACGGTCCGGTCACAGCGCTGGTTAGCATGCGTCATACCCGGCACGACGGCCATCATCGTGACACGTGTTGCTTCTTCCCAGAGGGCGAACTTGCGCCAGTGTTCCTTCTCACCAAGATGCCAGCCGTGATCACTCCAGAGAATGACGATCGTGTTGTTGGCATGGGGGCTTTTGTCCAGTGCCTCGATCAACCGGCCGATTTGCCCGTCGACATAACTGATGCAGGCCAGATACGACTGCACGGCGTGCTCCCATTCACCTGCTTCCACGACCGTCTTGTGGTCACCATCGGGACGCGCCATTTTCACTCCGGCGGGCGGCACGTCGGCGAGGTCGTCGGACTTGACCTCCGGCCGCCGCACCGAGGCGAGCGGGTACAGATCGAAGTACTTCTGCGGAGCATAGAACGGCAGATGCGGGCGAATCATGCCGGTCGCCAGAAAGAATGGCTTGTCGTGCGGCTGCTTGAGGAAGTCGATCGCCCAATCGACCACGTGCGTGTCGCCCATCTCGTCGTCGCCCCCGGTCATGGCGCCCCAATCGAAGTGCGACGTTCCCTCCAAGGCGCGCTGTTTCGGATGGCCGAAACGACCAGTCGGCTCATAATGCTGCCACGAGCGCAGGTCATTGAATGAATTGTGGAAAATCTTACCCCCTGCCCGGACGATGTAGCCCGCCTGCATGAAGTGCTGAGCCAGCGTCACCTTGTCGCGCATGACCGGCCGCCACGGCTGATTGTTGTGATACACGCCGCTGGTCGATGGCCGGACGCCCGTCATCAGCGCGGTCCGTGAGGGGTTACAGGCCGGCGCGGCACAGTAGGCGCGCGTGAACAGCATCCCACGCCCGGCCAGTCGGTCCAGGTGTGGCGTCTGGACGTCTTTTCGCTTCCCATACGCGCCAATCCAATCGTTCAGGTCATCGATCGCGATGAACAGGACATTGGGTTTCGCTGCGGCAGCCTTCGCATCCTCCGCTGCATCGACAACAGGCGCCAGCGGCGTGCCACTGATGAGTAGAGCCAGGAACCATGCCAGGCGTGTGGAGCCGTTCATGACGGGACCCCTGATTGGAAAAGCCAAGGACAAGCCATCGCGTGCTCAGGATCGTCGACGGAATCTTATCCCCATGCCCCCCTGCGGGAGTGGGCGGGTGAGGGAACCGGAAAATCCAGCCGTTCATTCCTCGGCGATTGTTCGTAATACCCGTTACGTTTCGCCGCTAGAAAAGCATACCAACAACGCCTCCTGTTGCCTATTTGCCGCTGCGGCGCTTAGGATGCCGGCCATGCCGGAGCCCCTAGCATTTCTGGTGGAATGGCACGCGGAGGACGCCGCCATTTTGTGGTGCCAGCGCCAGCTGGCGGTGACCGCAACACATTTTCGCCTGTCTGATCTCGAACATCACGACCAGCGTCTGGACGCACACCTCGACGGACTGCTGGTCCATGGCCGCGAGGGCTGGGCAGCAGCCCAGCGCGGTCTAGTGTGGGAAGAAGGAGGCGAGGTCTTCACGGCCGCCGCGGTCGCCCTCCTGTCCGACGTGCCACGGCTGCAGGATGTGCTCGAAGTGGTCGCCCGACACCCGACTCTGGAAGCGGCGGTGGTCGACGCCCTGTGCTGGGTGCCAGACGAGATAACGAACGCGGTCGCGGAAAGGCTGGCAGGTTCCCACGAGCCGCTGGAAAACCGGCTGGGTCTGGCCGCCCTCGTGCAAGGGCGACGCGCCAGCCCCCAGCAGTTGCTGGCCGCGGCCGAGTCCCAATGCGAACCCCTGCAGGCTATGGCGCTGCGAGGACTGGGCACCCAAGGGATCGTCGCGGCCGCCAGCTATCTGCGCACCTATCTCGCAGAGGAACGCGAGTCGCTTCGTCTCGCCGCGGCCTGGTCACTCGTCCGGCTGATTCACGATGAGCAGGCCGGCGACCTGCTCCGGGAGAATGCAACTTCGGGCAACACCGCAGGGACCGCCGAGATCGTGCCGTGGGTCGTGGCTTGTCCGCCACTCCCAACTGGCGCGGCCTGGATCGAACAACTATCGCAGCAACCTGCGACATTCGACCGCGCGGTGTTCGCGGCCGGTGCGCTGGGGGTGCCGGATCTGCTCGATTGGCTGCTCGATTGCATGACCGCGCCCGCTTGGGCGCGGCAAGCCGGCGAAGCGTTCACGGAGATCACCGGCCTCGACATCCTGCAGCAGGATCTCGACGCCCCCCCGCCCGATTCATTCGCGGCGGGACCGACAGACGATCCGGCCGACGACGACGTCGCGCCCGATCCCTATGAGCGCTATCCCTGGCCCGACCCCGTTCGCATTGCCCAGTGGTGGGACCGCCACCAAAGTCAGTTCTCGCCCGGACATCGCTATTTCCTGGGGCATCGCGCCGACGAGATAACCTGGCTCCAACACGTGTTGTGCCACGGAACACAACGTCAGCGAGCCGCTGCGGCTCGGGCACTCGCCGTCGCCTTCCCCGATCAGCCGGTATTCCCGGTCGCACTACATGCCCGGCGGCAATCCCGCCTATTGACGAAGTAGCTCGCTGGGGTGAAAGGCTGGGGGGGCGAGCCACCATCCGGCGCAGCCGCTTCTTATTCGCCCCATTACCTGGCTGCCGACGCTCGGACGATGGGAAACCGCGCGATGCGATCCGGCGCCCAGCGCCAGCGCCCTTCATAGTGTTCGCGCCAACAAACCTCATGGCGGCTTACCAGGCTTAGCTGCGCCCACGCCGACGGTTCCAGCCGCTGGTCCATGGGCAGCCCGCTGCACCAACGGGTCGCGCCGCCGTGGAACCGAGCTTGGATGGCCTGCCACTGGCCGCGGGCCAGCCTTGGATCGGGCAGCGTCAGGTCGTCCGGCTCTCCAGCCGAACCGTCCGGTGCTCCAACCGGGTCCGGTGCCGGTACCATTTGATCAGAAGCCACAACCACTCCCGTGATCTTCGTGAAAGCGCGCCCGGCGGCGACGGCACAGCGCGGATCGCGACTTGACATCGCGGCGATCAGGTGCTCGACCACCGCGGGATGCCCGAAGGTTCCGAGCCAATCGAAGCGGCGAGGCCCCAGCTGTTCGCATTGAGCCAGCCTCTGAATGCGCGCGAGATCCACGGGTTTTCCCAGGACGGCCAGAAAGTAGTGCAGCACGTCGTCTTCGGCCGAAGCTTCCTCCGCCGCCGCGCGGCACGCGTCCAGAAACCAGGACTGCCGCGTCCACACAGCGGCGATCGCCGCTTCTCGGCGGACTGCCGGTACGGCATCCGTCAGGCCCCGCAGATACTCCCCCGCGGCAGGTGGCAAACGGGAAGCGAGCCACCGCAGCAACGGTCGCACGGGGGGCGCCGCGGGCAAGCTGCTCGCCTCGTCGTTCCCCGGTGACACCGGCACAAGCACAGGGGGCGAGTTCCCCTTGGCAGCGGCCACGCGGCGGAGCACTGCGCTCGGCACGCGAATCTCGGTGCGTGGACGTTCGTCGATCTCGACGCGGATTCGCGTTCGGCCAGCCAGGATTTCGTCTCCGTGGTTCAGCTCACGCTCGCCAACCCGTTCGCCGTTGACGTACGTACCGTTCGTGCTGCCCAAGTCACGCACCCGGCACAGCTTGCCCTGGCATTCGACGCCGCAATGCAGCCCGGACATCTGGGAGTCGGACGGGAATGCGTGATCGGCGTGCGTCGCCCTGCCAAATCGCAATACCTGCTCCTCGCGCAGCCAGATGCACTTCCCTTCGTCCGGGCCCGAGACGACGCGCAAGATCACTCGCATGGCATCACCCTGTCGCGTCGCGATCGGCCAGCGCCACGACCCGCCACACCGCTTGTCGCACGAGCGGATCATCATGGGTGAGCCCCGCGCGCCAGGCCTTCATGTCCGGTTCAAGCCGCCGGTGACGCGCGAGAACTTCCGCCGCGGCGACGCACGTCGAACCCTCGCCATATAACGCCATATCGACAATCACATCGAGTATGCGTTCGACGTTCGCCACGCACAAACCACGGACAATCGCCTGCAGCTGTTCGCCTTCCGCGAGCAGGAAGTGACGCACCACAACTCGGTCCGCCCCTGCGACGTCCAGGTCCAGCAGCGCGACGACAGCTGCCGCAATCCGGTCCGGATCGTCTTCGTAAAACGGCTGCGCGAGCAGATGACAGGCGGCTTCGCCCGCCGCGCTGAGCCCGTCGGCGTGGGCCAGGAGTCCCCGATCCGTGCGAGCCAGGTCGGCCGAGGTCGCCTCTTCATCGGCGAGCAGTTGCTCCCGCCGCTGCCAGAGCTCGGCGAATTCGGCCAGGTGCTGCAAACAGATCGCTTCGATCCCCATCGCAGGCGGTTCAATTCTGAAGGATTTTCTTTCCCTTGATGACCACGTCCTTCGTGGCCTTCAACGCAATCTTTCCGGTGCCGGTGACGGCGATATCCTTGCCGTTGACTTGAATCGTGCCATCTTTACGCAGCACGAGGCTCGCCTTACCTGACTTGATTACGATCTGTTCACCGGCCTCGACGCTGATCACCTTGCCCACCGTCAACGATTCGTTTTCGGCGATCGAGGCGCTGCGGTTGCCGCCGACGCTTTCCGTCAGATCGGAGCCCACCTCGATCGACTGGCTGGTTCCAATCGAGACATCCTGGCTGAGTCCCACATCGATGGACTGCGTGGCGCCGATATCCACCGTCTGAAAGGCCCCAATCGTGACCGCCTGCATGCCCCCGATACTGATCTCTTCGGCAATGCCAACCGTGTGCATTCGGTTGAGCGCCACCAGGACGCTTTCGAGCCCCTGAACGGTGCGAGACCGGTTGCCTCCGACCGATAACGTCTCGTTGGCGGTGACGGATTCGGTACGGTCGCGCCCGACGGTCAGCGACTCGTCACGCCCCACAGTCTCGGTGCGGTCGTTCCCGATCTGGATCGACTCGTCGTGGGCTACATCGCGACTGCGGTCGTGCAGCACGTGTTCGCGCAGATCGTTCTCGATGGTCGAATCCTTGTCGAATTGCCCATGCTCGCGAATCAACTCGCACCCTTTTGATTCGTCGAACACGTACTCGTTGTATCCTCCGCCCCCCTTCGAGCTGTTCGACTTGATGCCGTACAGGTTTTTTCCGGCGGGCAGGCCGTACGGGGGCATGTTCTCGGCGTGATAAACGCGACCGGTGATAATCGGCTGATTGGGATCTCCCTCGAGGAAGGTGACGATTACTTCCTCGCCGATGCGCGGCAGATCCATGGTGCCCCAACCCTTGCCGGCGTGCAGCTGCGACACGCGAATCCAGCACGAGGAATTCTCATTGCGCTGGCCTTCTCGGTCCCAGTGAAACTGGACCTTCACCCGGCCAAACTCATCGGGAAAGATCTCCTCGCCAGGCGGGCCCGTCACGACCGCCGTCTGGCAACCTTGCATGACCGGACGAACGGTTGTACGCGGCGGGCGGAAGCTCACGTCGGCGGGAATGCACGAGAACCAGTTGCGGTATTCCGGCGCGTCTGCCGCTGGGCCGGTCTCGTAGGCCATGGGCTCGTGGGCCTCGTGCCGGACCTGCGTCAACACGTAGCTCCGGCGCTCCTCGGCCGGATGGCGGTGCGTGCCCAGCGTGAAACGGTTCCCTGCGCTGAACGACCGGCAAAAGCTTGTACCTCGCACCGTGTCGAACTGAGCCTCTTCCGCTTCCATGCGGATCTTCGCCAGCGGTGCGCCGTCCGCTTTCGACCCGTACTCGCCGGGAAACTCGTAGAACTCAAACCGGTCCATCCCGGGTACTTTTAACAGCGTCTTTTCCGCCGTAGTCAGGTTGTTGCTGGGAGTCTTGAAGTTGTAATCGGTATGCGAAAACCGGCCGGTCCGGAATTCGTACGTGTGCTCCCAACTCGTAATATGATCCCGCACGGCCCGCGTTCCGGTGTCGCGCGGGTAGTCGACCGTCTCTTCGCGGCACGTGCCATACGCCCGCCCGTGGTCCCCCAGCACCAGCGTGTGCTTCCCCTCCTCGTGCCGGAAGTAGTAAAAGATTCCCTCGTGCTCCATCAATCGCGATACGAATTGAAAGTCGGTCTCGCGATACTGCACGCAGTACTCGTGCTTCGGGTGAGCACCTCGCACCTGACTGACATCGAACTCGCGAAAACCGCGGTCGGAGAAGACCTGCGTGAGAATCTCGGGAATTGTCTTGTCCTGAAAAATGCGGCAGTCCGACGTGCGAGTCAGGAACCAGAGCCACGGCACCACTTCTGCTCGATAAGTCCGCCGACCGTCGCCGTCTTCATCGCCCGTGATGAACCGATTCACGTAGCCATGAAACGAGCGGCGCGTTCCATCCGGCAGTTCCAGGCTGACGTGCACACCACTCCCGACAATATCCGCCGCTTGGACGTCGCTTCGGTCGGAGATCAGATCCAGATGGAAACAGAAGGGACGTGAAAGGAACTCTTCGCCACGGAATCCCGTCAGCAGGAGCACATCGTCTCCCAGTGACGTGGCAAGCTGCAGCATGCGATGCGACTGCTTCATGGACATCGCCCTCTT
>JBFWYF010000067.1:0-14561 GCA_050186685.1 Pirellulaceae bacterium | reverse complement strand
CTACTCGATCCCCAACAGGCAGGCGAAGCGGCCCGGTTTGCGAAATGGGAATTCGATGCACCAGCAGTTCGTGATCAGATGCGTGATACGGCGAAAGGGAAGGGGATCCACCTGCGACTGCCCTGGCCTGCGGGAACCCCGCCCAGTGGCCGCATGCACCTCTTCGTGCGCTATGTCACTGTGGATGGCCGCAAGCTGGAAGCAGATCGTGAACTGTTTCTGAGCTTGCCGGGCCAGATCACCCAGCGCTGGACGCCGCGGCCGGCAGGTCCGGCTCGGTCGGCAATCGCAGACAACAGCGGATCCCAATGGTCGAGGAGCATCTCGCCTCGCACCGATGTATCAGAACCGCAGCCGGACCGAGGCTCGGTACAACCTGCGGGGCTCTCGGAACCCGTCCGACCCGAACTATCCCGTCCAGCACTCGCGGTGCCCGACGCCGAGAGGGACGAGGAGAAGGGCCATGGTACGGGTACCGCCGCAGAACCGGTGTCCGGGCCGTCCTGGCGGCCCTACCGGTAACCCATCTTCTTCGTAATCGCGGACAGCGATATTGTGCAAGAGCCGCTCTTGACTGGCCTCGCGAACAAACGGAACCAGCGTCTGCTGCAGACAGACGATGGGCGCGTGGAAAACTGTCCGATGGCCAAACAGAAACGTCCTGCCCCGGTACTCCGGAGAAGGACGTCATGGTGGCGATCAGTCTGCGAGGCCGGCTAGGTCAAACAGGGGAATGTCAAAGAGGGAAACTCACTTTGCTCGGGCGATAAATCGGACGTCGTCAGCGCAAGGTAACAGGAGGCGCCGGCACGTGGGGCACTGGGTTCCTAGTCCCACTCCTCTTCCTCTTCTTCCTCCTCCTCTTCATCGTCCCAGTCGTCATCTTCATCGTCTTCGTCGCCCCACTCTTCGTCCTCTTCTTCCTCCTCTTCATCGTCCTCCACTTCTTCCCACTCTTCGTCTTCGAAGTCGTCGTCCTCTTCCTCTTCTTCGTCCTCGTCGAGGTCGTCGTCCTCTACGTCGTCGAAATCGTCGTCGTCGTCAAAATCTTCATCGTCGTCGTCGAGATCGTCGTCTTCCTCCTCCAGTTCCTCGTCCAACTCCTCGTCGTCTTCCTTCGCACGAGGGGATACCATCGCGCTCTGGGGAACGCGCAGCTTTTTGAGTTCTTCGGGCGCTAATTCAGAACGAATGGTTGCAGTCACTTGCGATTCCTCCTCGCTGCATTCAGGGCTGTCAGTAGCGCTGTTGTGGGATGGTTCGTGTTGAGACGGCCCGGGGCCGCCCTTCCTTAGTTCGACGGCCCGCGGCAGCTCCTCGAGCGACCGCAGGCCGAATAATTGTAAAAACCGCTTCGTTGTTGCATACAGGTAGGGACGGCCGAGTTCCTCGCTGCGTCCCGCGATGCGCACCAGATCTCGTTCCATCAGTTGACGCAAGATCTCACCGCAGTTCACACCGCGAATAGCTTCCACTTCGGCGCGCCCCGACGGTTGTCGATAGGCAATTACTGCGAGAGTCTCCAAAGCGGGGGCAGACAGCCGCATCTCCTTGGGTACTTCGTCCAACCGCCGCAGCCAGCCGACAAACTTGGTCCGGGTCAACAGTTGGTAACCGCCCGCCACTTCCTCGACGCGAAAGGATCGGCCGAGTTGGTCGTATTCTTCGTTCAATCGGCGGATTAGTGTACGTGCTTCTGTCGCGTCCGCCAAGTTGGCGTATTGGCTGAGTTTTCTCGTCGAAAGCGGCTCGCGGGCCACGAACAGTATGGCTTCCAATCGTCGTTCCCGATCATCGCGAAGGCGCGATGACGGAGAGCGCGCGGCGGGGGTTGAGATCTCGGCCAAGATGCCGGTTGTCAGCACCCCTCGGGTGCCCCCCACGGGATCGGGGTAGCGCCTTGCGTATCGTGCGCAAACGCTGTGTAGTTGGGCCGCGACGGTAGGCTGCATGCGTGTCGTCTCCCGGGAGCAAGGAGCTAAACGATTAACCGAAGCGCGGGGCAGACGGCAATCCCGATTTACTTGTCAGACACGACTTCGCCATGGAAAATATCTATTCCTGTGCCACGCTGCTGGTACGCCCGTACACGATGAGGACAGCAAGCTATGTCCACCACTTCCGCAGTCTCCGCCGGTGGTCCGTCGAGCCGACCGAGAGGCCGGTTGCAAAGCTACCTGGTCACGATTGCCGGAGTCTTGTTCTCACTGGGATTTATCGGCTATTCCGTCCTGATGTTTGGCTCCGTCGAGGGTGAGGAGTTCGATGCAGACTCCTTTACGCGACGCGAGTTCCGGTATCACGAGGTGCCCTTGCTCGGCTGGCAGGTCTCACCCGTGTGGCGGCAGGACATCACCAATGATCTGGAGTCTTATCTAAAGAGCGCGAAACTGATCGGAATTTCGGCGACCCAGGCTCCTCAGTGGGATCTCGTCATCGCCCGGCGAGGCGGACTCTCGCGAAACAGCAATCTGCTGTCGCAAGGAAACGCCCGAATTCTCTGCCAGTATCTGGACGCCCAGGACGACGAGAAGCAGCGGGTTTGGCTCCAGTGGAGTAAGGAACGTCCCGAATTAGCGAAGATTGTGTGGCCTGCGGTCGCTCATCTGGCGCGCCAGGAGCTTTATATCTTCGTGCCGGACCTGCTGGTCCTCGCGCGCGGTGCGACGGATGCCACGCATCTGCAGCAGCGCATGAATGCCCATCTGGTGGACCGTTATATTGCGTTCGGCCAGGCACAGCAGCAACTCAGCAACCACCAGGCGGCGATCGAACTTTTTACCGAGGCACTGGCCCTATTCCCCTCGTCGGCAGAGGCCCTTGTCGGGCGGGCTAAATCCCTGACGACGCTCGGTATGAACGACAAGGCGTCCGCCGACCTGGTCGAGGCGGAGCGTCTCGGACAACGGCACTGAGGCCGATGCAAGCGATCTATCTCGACAACAACTCCACCACCCAGCTCGATCCCGAAGTGGCGGATGCGATGCGGGACTGCCAACTGGCGCGTCTCGGGAACCCCGCGAGCCAGCATGGGTGGGGCCGTCAGGCTCGTCGATTGCTCGAGGACGCACGCGAAGATATCGCGGCCATGCTCGGCGCACGCTCGGGCTACGCGGATGCCGATCGCCTGATCTTCACGAGCGGAGGGACGGAATCGAACAACCTGGCGCTGCGCGGATTGGCGGGCGTGCCGCCCAGCCGCCTGTTGCTCTCGGCGATCGAGCATCCAAGCGTCCTGGCCACGGCCGAATGGCTGGCGGCTGCGGGACACCGCGTCGAGTACGTACCGGTCGCGACGACGGGAACGTTGGCGGTGGATCGTCTGCCCCGCGACGACACACCACCCCCTCGGCTGATCAGCGTCATGCTTGCCAATCACGAAACGGGCGTACTCCAACCATTGGTGGACGTCGTCGCCTGGGCCGCCGAGCGAGGTTGCCTGGTTCACACCGACGCGGTGCAAGCCGTAGGGAAGGGGCACGTCCATTTTCGCGATCTCGGTGTCGACTCGCTCAGCTTCGCTGCCCACAAGTTCCACGGGCCGGTCGGCATTGGTGGGTTGTTGGTCCGCCAATCGGTGTCATTGGATCCCATTCTATTCGGTGGATTTCAGCAGCTGGGAATTCGTCCCGGCACGGAAGCGGTGGCACTGGCCGTTGGCATGCAGGTGGCGTTGCGTAAGGCATTTCTGGAGGCGGCCGAACGACAGGAACGCATGCAACGGTTGCGCGACCGGCTGGCGGCGCAATTACGGAGTGCGGACGCGATGGTGCAGGGGACGGCAGCAGAACGATTGCCCCACACCTTGAATGTGGCGTTCCCGGGCGTTGACCGGCAGGCTCTGGTGATGGCACTGGATCTAGCCGGCGTGGCTTGTTCGACGGGTTCGGCATGTGCCAGCGGGTCGAGCGAACCGTCGCCCGTTCTGCTGGCGATGGGGCAACCTGCGGAGGTCATCCAGGGCGCCATTCGGCTCAGCCTGTCGGCCCGGACCACGAGCGACGAAGTGGACGAAGCGGCCCGGCGTATCCTAGGAATTGTCAATGATTTGCGACAACGGCGTCCGGTTATTCACAGCCCTTTGCCGCCTCGCTTGTCCAGCCCGGAACCGATATAATGCGGCCTTGATTTTTCTGCGGCGCGCGGTGATCTCGCAGGATACCTGGGTATCGTCACGATCCGGACGGACTCGTTGTGAACGGCGACGTGTTTGCTCTACCTTTACTGGCCACGGATGCGATCAACGGCAGCGATGCGCCGATCGTCTCTGGCGCTGGCCGCCCGTTTCTAGCCGGTCGCGAAAATGCATTGCTCCGGATACTGGTCGCCGAGGGAGAGGTTTGCGCTGCGTACAATCCGGTGGTGTTATTTGGTCCCTCGGGTATTGGCAAGACGCACCTCGTGCGAGGCTTCGTCGATCGCTTCCAGATGCTCGTGGGTGGTCGCAAACCTTGGGTGATCACAGGGAGCGATTTCGCGCGCTTGTATGCCAGTGCCGTCGAACTCGATTCACTGCCAGAGCTCCGCGAACGATGGAACGCCGCCGGAATGGTAGCGCTGGATTGTCTGGAAGAACTCGCGCCGAAGTCGGCAGCTCAGCGTGAGTTGCAGCAGTTGGCGGACGATTGTGTCGACCGAGGTACTCTGCTGTTATGTGCCTGCCGACTGCCGCCTGACGATTGGAGTTGGATGTTACCTGGCCTACGCAGCCGGTTGATGGGGGGACTGGTCATTCCCATCGTGCCACCGCAGGCCGCGACGAGGCGAGCGATGGTCGAGCAGCTGGCTGCAGAACGCGGCCTGCGATTGTCGGAGGAAACGGTCGAGGCGCTGACCGCGGGTGGGGACCATGCCGCTCCCGTGTTATCCAATTACCCGTTGCTGCGGGGGGCGATCTGCCAGCTGGCACATAACCCGGCCGATGCCACGCCGGTCGGAACGCGGAGCCGGAAGGGTTCGGCTCCACGCAGCGGATCCACCCGACCAACGACAGCCAGCCAACATGAGAACACACGACGGATCATAAAGGTGGTGGCGCGGCACTACGAATTGAAGCAGAGCGAACTCTTGGGCGCCTCGCGACGCAAGACAGTTGTCCAGGCGCGAGGTATGGCCATTTATCTGACGAGATCGGTTTACGGCGTCAGCTTCGAACAAATCGGCAGGAGTCTAGGTAATCGGGATCACACGACGGTCATGCATGCCTATCGCAAGTTCACAGGAATGTTGGGTTCGGATGCGTTGCTGAAGCAGGTCGTCGAGAAGCTCCGACAGAGCATTGTGTCGATGCCGGTGTAGCATCCGACAGGTGATCCTCGACGTGGGAAACGTGTCGACGGGTGGTCGATCGGCGTTTCCCGACGGAGGAGTCAGGAGGGATGGAGACCGGACCGGCCAGGCGACGAGGCAGGGATGAACGGAGCGGCGACAGACAAGGAACGTCGAACGAACAGGATATCCCCGGGGAAAATCCGGCGAGAAGGGAACGGAAGTCTTGCCGGTGGCTTAAGTTGGCGGTGCCATACTTCGCAGATCGACAAGGGAGTGCTTCGGATTCCTAACGCTGCTAACTATCAAATCACTTATTAAGAGAGAAGACGAGCGTAGAGACGACCCTATCATGAAATGCATGTGTCATCGCGAGACGTTGTTGGTTGCCTTTCAAACGGCGGCTACCGTGGTTCCCAGCCGCACACCCAAGCCCATTCTGAAGAATGTGCGGATCGACATGACCACCGAGGGAGGATTGGTTACCGCGACGGACATGGAAGTGGGTATCCGCATCGAGGTGCCGACGGTTGAAGTCGAAGTGCCTGGCAGTTTCATCGCGCCGGTGGGGCTGTTCGGATCGATCCTACGGGAGTCCAGCGACACAAAGCTGGCGATTGAGGCCGGTTCTCAGGGGACCCGAGTCACCGGCGAGCATTGCGAATTCAAGATGCCGTTTCAGAACCCGGACGAGTTTCCGGCGGTGGCTGCGTTTCAGGAGACGTCGTACCACGAGGTCTCGGCGGGGCTGTTGCGCGAGTTGATTCGTCGTACCGCGTTTGCCACCGACCAGGAGAACAGCCGGTATGCGCTGGGCGGCGTGCTGCTCGAGTTGCAGGACGAGCGGGTGATCGGCGTGGCGACCGACGGTCGGCGGCTCGCCAAAATGGAGGGTCCTGCCCGTGTGGTCGAAGGCCACTCCAACGTCAACGCCATGACGATCGTGCCCACCCGGGCGATGACGTTATTAGAGAAGGCTTTAGTCAATCCGGAGGCGGACGTGCAGATCGCAGCACGTCCGAACGACATCCTGGTGCGAGGCGGGCCGGCCACGATCTTTGCCCGGTTGGTGGAAGGGCGTTTTCCGCGGTGGCGCGATGTCTTGCCGGAGCGGCCCGAGGCGACGCGCGTGGAGATCAACGTCGGACCGCTGTACTCGGCCTTGAGGCAGGCTGCCATCTTCACGGACAGCGAAAGCCGCGGGATCGACTTCATGTTCGGCAATGGCATCCTGTTGTTGAAAGCGTCGGTCGCCAATAGCGGGGATTCGCGTGTGGAGTTGCCGATCAGCTACACGGGGCAGCCGGTCACCCTGGCGCTAGACAATCGCTACGTGGGCGATTTCCTGCGCGTCCTGGATCCGCAGCAGAACATCGCAATCGATTTCGTCGACAGCGAGTCCGCGGCGCTGTTCACGACTACGGACGGTTATGGCTACGTGATCATGCCCATGGCGCGCGAAGGCTGAATTCGGGATCCAGCCCGCCTGCGTCGCGACGAGGTGGGGACGGCGTGGCCGGCAGGGAGAGGGATCGAAAGACGTAGACCGGAAGGATATCAGACAGTATGGCAGCAAAGTCCGATGACGACGCTCGTTGGTTGGCAGAACGGATCCGGCCCGAGGCGCGCCGGTTGCCGCAGCCGATCGCGGACGTCTTGAGCCGCCTCCTGGCGCGGCGCGGATATGCTCAGGTGCAGGATGCATCCCAGTGGCGGGAGGTCTGGACTCAGGCCGCGGGACGCCTGGCATCGCGGACGCGTACCGGTAAGTTCCAGCGGGGAACTCTCGAGATCGTCGTCGAGAATTCCGCCACGCTCCAGGAACTGACGTTTCAAAAGAAGAAGTTGATCGCTCGCATCAACGAGTTGGTACCGCAGCTCAAGCTGAAGGATCTGCGGTTCAAAGTCGGCGAGCTGAGTCCTAACCAATCCGGTACTGTCTCACCGTTGGCAGCGCGAGATGCCGGCGGAAAAACAAGCACGTCGGATTGAGATTCAACTCGCAGACAGCAATCGGAAGGGAAGGTTCGGTAGTACACGATGAGCAGCGAAGATATCCGGCCGGAAGAGAAAATCCCCGCGGAAGCCTCGCCACACGAGAAGAAGGCGAAAGCGGAATACACGTCCGAAGACCTGCAGCACTTGTCGGATCTCGAACACGTGCGGAAGCGGCCGGCCATGTACATTGGCGACGTCAGCGACACAGGTCTGCATCACCTGGTCTATGAGGTCGTCGATAACTCGATTGACGAGACGATGGCGGGGTTCGCCAAACAGATTCAGGTGACGATCAACAACGACGGTTCGGTAACAGTCGAGGATGACGGGCGGGGTATCCCCGTCGACGTCCACCCGCAGTTATCGAAAGAAATGGGACGCGAGGTGTCGACGCTTGAAGGCGTGATGGTCGTGCTGAAATTCGGTGGCAAGTTCGAGAAGGGGGCCTATCAGACATCGGGTGGACTGCACGGGGTCGGTGTGACGGTGGTGAACTTCCTGTCGCAGTGGTGCGAAGTTGAAGTCTGCCGCGATGGCCACGTCTATCAGCAGGAGTACGAGCGGGGAATACCCGTGGGGCCGGTCAAGCGAATCGGCACGACGAAGAAAGTCGGCACGCGAACGACGTTCAAACCAGACCCGCAGATCTTCGAGAAGACGAAGTTCTCGTACGACGTGCTCTACAAGCGTCTGCAGGAGCTGGCCTTCTTGAATCGGGCCGTACGGATCAAGTTCTTCGACGAGCGAAACGGACAAGGTGAGGAGTTCCTTTACGAACGAGGTATCGTGCAGTTCGTCGAATACCTGAACCGGGCCAGCGAGCCGCTGCATTCCGACGTGATCTACCTGCAAGGCGAGTCGGAAGGAGTAGGATACGAAATTGCGTTGCAGTACTCGGGCGAATACACCGAGAACCTGCACTCCTATGTGAATAACATCTGCACCATTGAAGGGGGAACACACGTGTCCGGCTTCCGCGCCGCATTGACGCGGGCGTTGAACAAGTACGGCACCAAGGAGAATCTGTTCTCGGATCTGGCGCCAAGCGGCGAAGACTTTCGCGAGGGCTTGACCGTCGTCATCTCGACGCGAGTCCCCCATCCCCAGTTCGAGGGCCAGACGAAGACCAAGCTGGGCAATAGTGATGTTGATCGCATCATCACTACGGCGGTCAACGATTTCCTGACCTCGTACCTCGAAGAGAATCCCAAGACCGCCAAGACAATCGTACGCAAGGCGGTCCTGGCGGCTGAGGCGCGGGAAGCCGCGCGGAAGGCCAAGGACCTGCTCCGGAAACGCAAGGACGCCCTGGGCGGAGGCGGATTGCCCGGCAAGCTCCGCGACTGTATCAGCCGCGATATGGAAAAGTGCGAGCTGTACCTGGTCGAGGGTGATTCAGCCGGCGGCAGTGCCGAGGGAGGCCGGCTGCGCGAGTTCCAGGCAATTCTGCCGCTGCGTGGCAAAATCATCAACGCCTACAAGTCGCGCGAGGATAAGGTACTGGCGAATGAGGAAGTTCAGAGCATGATCCAGGCCATCGGTAGTGGTATTGGGGCCGAACAGGACATCAATCGCCGCCGGTATAACAAAATCATCATCATGACGGATGCCGACGTGGATGGGTCTCACATCCGTACGCTCTTGCTGTGTTTCTTCTACCGCCAGATGTATCAGCTCGTCGCCGATGGGCATGTCTATGTGGCTCAGCCGCCGTTGTTCCGCGTGAAAAGCAAGAAGGAAACATACTACGTTCAAACCGACGAAGAGATGCGAGATCAGTTGCTGCAGCGCGGTTTGGATGACGCCGTCTTTGATCCTCAGACCGGGGATCTTACCGTGGCCGGTAAGCAGCTGAAGGACTTGTGCCTCACGTTGTCGTCCATCGAAGATGCCTTGCTAGCGTTGGAGCGCCGCGGGATCGGACTCAAACAGCATTCGACACGCGCGGACAAGCAGGGCAAGCTGCCCGTGTTCCATGTGTTCGTAGGCCGTCACGAGCACTGGTTCACCACGCGGACGGAGTTGGACGAATTCCTTCGCCAGCAGGAGATAGACACCGGCAAGGAACTGCGGGTCCATGCGGGGCACGAGGCGGAAGGCCCGTCGGGGGCAGAAGGCAGCGGGCAGGAGGGTAACGGCCAGGATGCCAACGGCTTTGGTCGCGAGTTGCACATTACGGAATTGCACGAGGTACGGACGATCAACAGCGGGCTGGCGGACCTGGTCAACTTCGGGTTTGACATTCAGTCGCTGATTCGCCAGGAGCGGACGGGAACGGACGAGCCGCGCTATGTGCTGCGGCGAGGAGACCACGTGATTGGTCTTGAGGATCTGCGTGGTTTGCTGACGGCCGTGCGAGCAGCGGGTGAAAAAGGGCTGCAGATTACTCGGTTCAAAGGGCTGGGCGAAATGAATGCCGAGGAGCTGCGCGAGACGACGCTGGATCCGGCGAACCGGACCCTGGTCAAGGTCAACATGGCGGATGTGGGGGCGGCGGACGAGATGTTTCGCGTGCTGATGGGCGATAAAGTCGAGCCTCGGCGGGATTTCATCGAGAAGCACGCGCTCGAAGTGCGCAATCTGGATGTGTAACTGAGGTAGCTATGTTTCATCGAAGCTCGCTGGCGATCAGGGCCACGTTGTTGGTCGGATGGCTCGTGATAGGTTTCTCCCTCCGCCACGCCCAGGCTGCCGACCAAGGCGTCGGCAGGCCCCGGCCGAACATCGTCTTCTTGCTGGCCGACGATCTGGGCTGGTCCGACGTGGGATATCATGGCAGCGAGATCCGTACTCCGCAGATCGATCGCCTGGCCCAAGCGGGAGCTCGCCTGGAGGCGTTTTACGTGCAGCCCGTCTGTTCGCCGACGCGGGCTGCGCTGATGACAGGCCGCTATCCGATGCGGCACGGGCTGCAAGTGGGCGTCGTCCGGCCGTGGGCACAGTACGGATTGCCGCTCGAGGAGCGGACGCTGGCCCAAGCGCTGGGCGATGCCGGATACACCACCGCGATCTGCGGCAAGTGGCATCTGGGCCACTTTCAGCCGGCCTACCTGCCGACTCGACGAGGCTTTCGCCACCAGTATGGGCACTACAACGGTGCGCTGGACTACTTCACACACGAGCGCGACGGGGGGTTCGACTGGCACCGCGATGATCAGGTTTGCCGCGATGCCGGCTACACCACCGAGCTGCTCGGCGATGAAGCGGTGCGGCTGATTGAGCAGCAGGATTCGCGAACTCCGCTCTTTTTGTATGTGCCGTTCAACGCACCGCACACACCGCTGCAGGCGTTGCCGGAACATCTGCAGCAGTACCAGCATCTGGCGGACCCTCAGCGGCGCACCTATGCGGCTATGGTTCACGCAGTGGACGAGCAGATTGGACGTATCGCGGCGGCCATCGAGAAGCGCGGGATGCTCGATCAGACGCTGTTCATCTTTTCGAGCGACAACGGCGGACCGATTCGGCAAGGAGCTACGAACGGCAAGCTCCGCGCCGGGAAGGGCACACTGTATGAGGGTGGGACGCGAGTGGCCGCCTGGGCCTGCTGGCGCGGACAGATTCCGGCAGGAACGCAGGTCGATGTGCCGCTGCATATGGTGGACTGGTTTCCGACACTCTGCGGATTGGCCGGAGCGTCGCTGGATCAACCCTTGCCACTCGATGGCCGGGATGCCTGGGCCGCCATCACCCAGGGGGCTCCGTCGCCTCACGACGCCATCTTGTTGAACACCACGCCGCGGGGTGGTGCGATCCGAGTCGGGAACTGGAAGCTCGTCGTCAATGGCGGCGTCCAGGAGGGAGACGAGGCGGCTGTGCCCGCCGGCAAGAAGAAGAAAAAGGCGAAGTCGGTAGAAGGGCAGGGCGTCGAGTTGTTTGATCTCGCTCGAGATCCAGGGGAGCAACAGAATCTGGCCCGCGAGCATCCGGAAACGGTCGCCGAATTACAGAAGCGGCTGGACGCGCTGGCCCGGCAAGCGGTGCCGCCGAAGTCCGCGCCCAAGGCGGCCGGATTCGTGTCACCGGCCGTGTGGGGCGAGCGGTAGTCGTGCGGCGTTCCGACGAGCCGTTCGACCCGCTCCCTGAGGCGCGGACAAGAAACAGAAACTGCTGCCTGGCGCGGGCGGCTCACCGTGGGAACTACAGGGTGGACCGGCCCTGCCAGGCAGCAGGAAACCAGGAGCGACGCTCCAGGACGGCGGCGGGGAGCCGGGAGGCTAATCCTCGTAGGTCAGCTTGGCCGCCGGCACTTTCGCCGCGATCTCGCTGAATGCCTCGAGCAATTGAGATTGCATCGTCGCCACCGTGGATCCACCCGGAACGTCGATCCAGGTGCCGCCCGCGGCGAACGCGACAGCTTCCATGAAGTCGCGGTCCGCCCCCGCCCCTACGCTCATGGTGTGAATCGTAATGCCCGCGTCGATGGCCTGCTTGACTTCATAGAACGCATACTGTTTGGATTTGTCCGACGTCGAGTAATCCGAATCGCCATCGCCGTCGTAGTCTGTCAGTTCTGCCCAACTCCATCCGGCTGGCAAGGACCATCCAGAGGGATACTTGTTTGCCAGCCCGTCCGTCATGAGCAACATGGTCCGCCGAGCCCCGAACCGGGAATTGTTCTGCAGCATCAGGCGAGCTTCCTTGACGCCATAGCCGATGCCCGTGTTGGACGTATAGTGGCCGGCCTGCTTATGACGCTGGATGGCGTCGACGGCTGCATAGTCGCTGGTGATCGGATCCGCCGACAAATTGATGGCGTAGCCGTCTTCGTTCAGCGTGTCCTCGACACGCGCCGTGTCGGCATAACTGACGAGCCCCACTTCGTCGCCGTACTGCAGGTCGTCGAGAAAATCGGTGAACAGCGAGCAGCCTTCTTTGATCGCGTCGAACGGATAGTGGTTTGTGCGCCACAGATCTTCGGCGGTATGGTTTTGTTCCTTATCCTCCATCAGGTAATTGAGCAGCGTGCGGTAGCCATAGCGCTTGTTGTAGGAACCACTGAGGTTCTTTACGTAGTTGATATATCCATACCAGAGGTCTTGGTTAGTGCTTGAACCCGGGCGCGACTTGGCATTGCCGCTGCTGTCCTTGCCTGCCTGCGGGAAGGGGTATCGCGGTTGTCCGTTCAGGGTCGCGCCCAGCCCCAGGTTGCTATAGATGGTGCTGGTCGTCGAACTGGACAAGTACGTGCCGTAATACGAATTGACATTGCCGAAACCGGTGGAAGGGAACTTCGACTCGGTCGTGTTCGGCCAGGTCGGTGCTGCAGCGACGAGCGTGTCCCAGATTTCGTCGAGGTTCGCTTCGACGGCCGACTGACCCAGGGTGCCGAACGAGCGAATGCAGCTGTCGTCGTTCATCGAACTGGAGAAGTCGAGTACGACGACGATGTCGCGCGATTCGACAAACGCGGTCGAGGACGTCTCGAGTGTGACGGAGGACTTTCCGAGGGCCCAGCCGAAGTTCAACTTCAACTGCCCGTCCGCGGCGCTGGTATCGGTATTGTCGCGGCGCGCCACGACCTTGACGACATTGTACGGTTCCACGCCCCATTGGATGGGCCAGGTATTCGTGCCCGAGTCGTAGACGCGCTTGCCGAACTGGACATCCGCAGCCGGGTCGATGTACACGCCGTTAGCGAGTGCGACTTCCGCCGCCATGGCCCGCGCGTTCGCCACGGCCAGCGAACTCTCATCCACCGTGGCGTCGGACTGACTTTCACCGGCGCTATAGATGAAGTTGGTGATTTCCTGCGATGCCGCCAGCGAAGCCGCGTCCACGGCATTCTGCATGTTGGTCTGCGTCATCAGAATCATGCCCGTATCGACCGCAAAGGCAATGAAGCCGAACAGGACTACCAGCAGCACGGCGGCCAGCACCGTGATAATACCGCTGCGGCGTCTCTGCGGACGAACGCTGGAAGGCGGGTGGCGAAGAAGGGGACGGCGACTCATGATGGATCTCCCGGCGGATGAGGTGATGGAGGTATGCGAAAGGCAGGTGTCCGGAGCCGGACCCTGTGAGGAAGGCTCTGCACAAACTTACTGCACGAGTGCGGATCGAGCGTTCCGAAACACGACTTTGGCGGTCATGGTCCAGGTATCGCTCGCCGTGCCGCTCAATTCGGAGTACGGGAACTCGACGCGGAGCTCAAACAGCGCCAGGTCATTGTCCGGATCGTCCAGGTCAAAAGGCGTCGCATGGTCGGTCGGATCGACCACAAAGACGTCCGCGGCATCCCCCGAAAGTCCGTTAGCATTGAGATACGTGCGAATTTCCTGGCTGATTTTGTCGTTGGTGGTCTGGTTTTCGGCGAGCAGGCCGCTGCGATCCATGGTTGCCAAGCGGGCTCCGAGTCGTGCGGCCGTCGCCAGCTGGGTTTGGGCATCGAGCAGCCGGCCGGTCTCGGCCAGCCCGGCAATAACGGCTACGAAGATGGGAGCCACCAGCGCCATTTCGACGCTGACCGCACCCAGTCTCTTCTTACGTCCTGCGCGACCATTTCGATTGCGCCACATCGTCAGTCTCCCCATGCGAAAGATGGCTTCTGGTTGATTACTCGTGTCGCATGAGGGCTTCGCCAGAGATGGTCAAGCCGCTGCAATAAGGCAACGAGAGAATGGCCACGTCGTTGTAGGCGACCGTTGCGCGGATAAGAAACAGCTGCCGCGGTTCGGCACTGGAGAGCTCAATATCCGGCAGCGCCTGGTACTCGGCGCTATTGCCCGGCAGGTTCTCGCCGTCTTCGTAATCGTCGCCGTTCTTGACGAGGATCGTGACTTTCGTGGGATTTACGGCGCAGGCGAGAATTTCCTGCAGACGAGTCGTAGCTTCCGACGTCGAAACGGCTCCGGCGGAACCGTATCGCGCCGCATTGCGACACGCACTCTTGAGAACGTATTCAACCATCTGAGCGTGGCAGACTTGGACTAGCCCCAGGACGAGCGTAAAGAAGACTGGCAGTACAAATGCCACTTCCACGGTCGTCGTCCCCTTTCGGTGAGTCCGAAAGAGGGCGCGCAATGCGGGCGCGTTCATGGCCAACTACCTCAGGCTAGGATGATGGTGCCGCGGCACGTCTCAAGATGAGCAATGGACGACGAACCACGGCAGGGGAAAAGTATCCTTCGGCGGCCTGGCGGTCTCGTTCATTCGAGATCCATGGCTTTGCGTCCCAGCCTCACGACTGGTTTGCCGTTTCGGGGAACTCTGCCTGAGTTCCGCACATTCGATGGGTGTGCCACTAAAACAGATAGGTCAGGAATGCCGGGTTGTCAAAAGAATCTTTGATGGCC
>JBFWYF010000066.1:0-14909 GCA_050186685.1 Pirellulaceae bacterium | reverse complement strand
AGCTCCTTCCCCACGCCGCTCTCGCCGCGAATCAACACCGTGGCACGACTCGGTGCGGCCCGGGCAATTTCCTGCTGGACCTGCAAGATGAGCGGACTGCTGCCGACAATCGCACACTCCGCGCCCAGCTGCTTGCGCAGCCGTTCGACTTCGGATCGCGTGAGCGACAGATTTTCGGATAACTCCTGCTCTTTCTCCAGGTTCTTGAGCGCCAGAGCTACGTTCTCGGCTACCGCCAACGTGAACTCCAGATCGTCCGCATCCAGCGTCTTGTTGGACGTTACACAATACAGGTGCATCAAACCCACCACCTGCTTCGCACGGCGCACCGGCGCGCAGATCACGCTCGTCGAATGGATCTCGCCTCGGCTATCGCGGATTCCCAGGGCGCTGTCCCCTTCGATGTTGCGAGCCAACACCGCTTCGCCATCCCGCAGGACCATCGACGCCAGAAAGTCGGATACCCGGTGGTACGACGAACTCGTCTTGGAACGAGAAGCGACAATGTCCAGATTCGCTGGCAGCAGCTCGGACGCTCCGGTTCGCATCAGTAACAAAGCGCCCGCTTCGGCCTGCGTCCCGTCAAACAGGACGTCCAGCGCCATGTTCGCCACCGAGATGATTTCCGACTGGCTGGCCAACGCAAAAGCCAACCGGCACAACCTCGTCGCCGCTTGCCCCATCCTCGAGACGACCGGCTCCTCGAGCGCCGAGCGTTCGAGAAAGCGAGTCTGTCCGCGGCGATGAGTGATCGTCGTCGGCTCGAACGTGTCAAGCACCTGCGATTCGGTGTCGCTGGGCACGAACGCACCCGAGATCGTTTCGTCCCCGGCGGGTACCGGCAACCCATCGTCCATGAACGCCCGTGACAGGTCATAGACGAAAGCCAGCTGTGTATGGGCTATCCGGACGATGGAACCCGGCGAAAGCAGGCAATCTCCACGAATCGGCTGGCCGTCCACCAAGGTCCCGTTGCGACTCTCCAGGTCCCGGATCGTCCACTTTCCGGCGGTCAGAAAGACCTCAGCATGATTGCGGCTTGCCCGCTCGTCTTTGATCACAATCTGATTCGTCGACGCTCGGCCGATGGTCACGGTGCGCCCCGGCGTCAAACGAAAGACGTCGGTCCATTTCGCTCCTTCCCGGATTACCAGGTAGGCCAGGTTGTCCGCTGTTGCAGTTTCCACCAATGCACCTTCCCAGACATAGGGTAACTCAAGGGCGCACGGCGGCTACCCCCTGTGCATGTCTCTGTGGCCCGTTTGGCCCGAGCGGTGTCATCGGCAGAATGCCGAACTAGGCACAGCCGGCTGCGCCGGCGAAACCGCCGGTGCCTGGCCGTCCACGCGGGCACAGGGGATCAGGCGATGTAGCGGCGAATTACCACGGCACTCGCCTGCCCCACCGGGGATACGTTGACGTTCAGGAAGGAATCGCCTGGCGACATTCCGGTACGAGCGGCGTGCAACGGGCAGGCGGCATCCGCCGACTCGTAGTTACGGATCCCAAATAACTGCTGCCGGTCGAGCGCCAGCAAGCTTCCGATCAACTCCACCAGCCCGCCGGCGGCTCCCAGGTTACCGAAGTGTCCCTTCGCCGCCGTCACCGGCACGGCCGGAGAACAGTCCCCAAACACTCGCTGCAGCGCCTGCGCTTCCTCAGCGTCGCACGAACAGGTCCCCAGCCCGTGAGCATGAATATGCCCCACCTGCTGGGGTGATAATCCCGCGCTGCGCAGCGCCGTCACCATGGCATTCTCGAGCGCCACACCGCGATGGGCGACACCATCTCGGTCCGCCACCGTCGATGATCCGTAACCGACTACCTCGCCCCAGATCCGCGTTCCGCGTCGCAGGGCCGACCCCAACTCCTCCAGCACGAGCACTCCCGCCCCTTCGCCCAGGATCAGCCCGCGCCGGTCCCGATCAAAGGGACGGCTCCACCGAGCCGGATCGGCCGCGATCTCGGGCGTCGCCGCCGACGCAGCCGTAGCGATCTCCTCCTGCAGCACAATGTGTAAAGTCCGCAGCGGATGGACGCGGGAGCCGGCCGCCCCGCTGAGCATCCGGTCGGCGCTGCCACGGGCGATCGTGCAAAAGGCCTCAGCCACCGCCAGATTCGCGGATGCCTCGCGCAACGTGATCGAGTTATTCGGGCCCCGCATGTCGTTGTAGATGGCGACATGGCAGGCCGGCATGTTGGGCAGGTACTTCAGCAGCCACAGCGGATCGACTTTCCGCAGCCCGACCTCGGCCCACCGCCCAAAGTGAAAACCGTCCCCGTCCGTACAGGCTCGGATTCCCTCCGCAAACTCTTCCGGCAAGGTCATGATGTAGTCGCACCCAAAAACCACTCCGGTGCGGTCCACATCGTAGTCGCCCATCTTCAGCCCGGCGTGGTGCAGAGCCAGTTGAGCCGCCGCGACTCCCATCTGGATCTCGCGGCACATCACCTTCAATCCCTTGCGGATCGTCTTCTTCTGATTCGGGTCCAACGGTCCGAAATTGTCGATATGCCCGCTGAACGTACGTGCCTCGGCCGCAAATCGCGTCGGCAATCCCGAGGGATCGATCCCCTGGATCTCCGACACTCCACTGCGCCCTTCACTCAGCCCCTGCCATAACTCGTCTGGCGAGTTCCCTAATGGACTGATCAACCCGATGCCGGTGATGACAACGCGACGCGGCGACGATTCAGACATTGCGATCCGTAGGAGCCAATGAGCAAAAAGATTGTGGCGTCACGCGACGCAACGCGCGGGTCATTCTAGGGGAACGACCAGAAAATAAAATACCAGCCGGTAGGGCGTCAACCCTAAGATGCCGAGCGCTGCATAAGGCATGCAACTGGTCGGCGGGCGACCAACGGCCCCGGTTCGTCGTCTTTCAGTACCGCCCGCGATTCGGCGCGTCCTGGCGAGCGGTCTGCTTCGCCGTCTCCACCATGGCGGGCGTTGCCGGTCCGAGGAATTCGATGAACAGCAACGCGTCGGCTCGGCTCGGCGCCGCTCCCATCCATTTCGGCAACGGACTGGCCGTCGTCGGGGTCTCGCTCGGCGTGGCCACTACGCCGCAACTCAACAACAACACGTTCTCCGTAGACCAGCGAAATCGTTCATGCAGCCGCCAACTGACCAGTTGCGGGACTTCGATCCGCACCGTCTGCCGGGAAGGTAACTCCACCGTGACCGGGATCAGCGACTCGATCTGGTCAATCTGGCACTTGATCACCGCATCGATCGAACGCCCTTCGTCATAGACCAGAGGGCTGATCTGCACTGCGTACCCCTCCTGGATCTGGCTGGTTTCCAGCTCATAGCCAATCGCGGAATTGGTCAACTGGACCGCCCGCACATAGTTGCGGGGACGGAGCCGCGACAGGCTTTGTGCCTGTCCGTTCGGCACGGTCAGAATCGGCGATTGATGCTCCCGGAAGTCCGCTCGCTGCCGGAGTTCGCCCAGCAGCACGACCGCGTTCTCCTTCGTCAACAGCCAGGCATCCACTCCGGGCGATTGTACGGCCACGCTGCGCATCAGCGGCAGGACTTTGCCTCGCCAGTTCGGATTGTTGACCGTCACCAGCCGGACTCCCAATCCGTACGTTTCGGCCTTGCTGGCTACCAGCCGATCCACCACGTCCTGCACCAGCCGGTGCATCTCCTGCGTGTGGTACACCCGCAATGTGTCGCGGTCCGCACTCATCAGCCCCAGCGGCTCCGCGAACCAGACCTCGGTCCCTGTTTCTCGCAGAATCCAGTCGACGACCGCCTGCTCCGGTCGCGCCGTCGTCGTGACACGAGAGGTATACTCCTGTAACGGATACTCTTTCCACACTTGACCATGTTGGCTAGGCAGCCCCACGGGCGCTTTGGCCGCACCCGGTCGTCCAACAAACTTCGCCGCCTCCGTGCCCGCCGCCGGCTCGACTGCAAAGTCGGTACGCTCCTGGGACTTACCCAGTCCAGGCAAGCCAAGGCTCAGGGAAACGGCCGCTAAGCACCGGAGCACCGAGACGAACGCGGGGCGATCCATACACGCACCTCCATGGGAATGCTGGCCCCACCATTGCGGAAAGGGGGCGGAAGTATAGCGCCGCCGTGCCAGCGTCTCAAGATCAACCCGCGGCGTTACCCGCTTTGGGTTCCCGCTGCTGCACCCGGGCGTCGTGCGCCGCCGTCGCGGCCCGAGATACGCTCAGGATGACCCCGCCCAGCACTACCGACACGGAACCGAGCACCACGTAGATCAGCCACGGCAAACGCTCGGTAAGCGGTTGCGGCGGCGGCACGAAGTCCAGGTTGCGTTCCACCTCACCCAATTCGCCGCGTACCGGGGCAGGCACCAGTTCCTCGGGCAGGTTGCGGGCAAAATCGTAGTTCGGGGGCTCAGCCAGGGGATTGCCGAAGTACAGTCGCCAGGGTGCCGCCGCGGGTTCGGCCGGCGCAAACACCACCTGGCGGGCCGCAAAACTGAACCGCGCCGACTGGATGGAAAGTGGCGGATTGCGGTGGTCCATAACCTGCAGTCGCAGTCGGCTGGTCTGTACTTCGGGAAAGGACAGCACCATCGGGCGGCGGGGTTCTCCGGGGCGCCGCTGCCAGACACTATCGCCTTCCACGGCCAGTTCGACAAACTGCAACTTGTGGAGCGGCCCTGCTTCCATTTCCGCAGCAATGCGGACATCGCGGACAAACTCGGCGTCCGCCACATCGACCTCCACCTCGCTGCACGGCACGTTCTTCTCGCCCCCCAATTCCAGAATCCACGTCGAGCCGGCCGTTCCCAGGACGCGCGTGGGCTCGCGAGGGCGCAAGGACGCCGGCCACGTCATGCGCTCACCCGGCAAATCCACGTGGCGCCACACCTGGAGCTGTTCCACGCGGAACGTATCCGGTCCTTTGGGCTCGCCGTTCAGCTCGAGGCCCCCTTGCGGGTCCGGCAGCACCCGCGCGCGCACGTAGCGAAACCGGCTCGGCGGGATCGCGAAGGCCTGGACTTCGTATTTGTCTTCGCCTTGTCCGAATCGCAACAGATTGGCCGTCACAAGACGCCGCCAGGTCTCGCCATCGTCGCTCCCTTCCACTTCGACCGGCCGCCGGAAGTCTTCACCAGTCGTCACAACTTCGATTTCGTTGTACTGCGTCTCTTCCCCCTGGAGATCGATTGCCAGTTCGTGGGGCCCACCGTCCGCCTCGGTGCGATTGAACGTCGTCCCCGGCACAAGTTCCCGTACCTGCCTCGGTGTGAGATAACGCAGTGCGTAGGGAACGGTCCTTACCTTGGCATCATACAGTCGCAGATCGGCGAGATCCGGGCGCGCGGTAGCAAATACGGCGGGGCCGATCAGCACGTCGATCGGCGGCAGCAGTCCGGTCGCCGCATCGGGCGAAACGCCGGCCGGAGCGCGGACCTCCGCCCAGAACTCCCACCGCGCCTGCAATTCGGGCGACGCGTCCTCGACCGGATCGGGCCGATTCTCCTGGGCTGTCGCCGAGAGAGCCGCCACCAGGACCCACATGCCTGCACTGCGGCATGCGGCACGCCACCACTTCTTCGTCTCAACCGTCGTCATAACCCCACACCTACTTGAACCGCTGATACACCTTCGCCACCCATGCCAAAACCACGGAGAGGACGAAAAAGGCCAGTATCCGATAAATGTGCTGGACGTTGGCCATGTCCACCACGAACAGCTTGATCACCGTCGTACCGTACAGCGCCATCGCCAGCCAGCGCAATCGGGTCCGTTGCAGCCGAAATCCCAACCACAACAGAGTCGTGGCATATAACGTCCAGAACACGCTCAATGCCAGCTGCCCACGCCACCGCCACACCAGCACCTGCTCGCTGCCAATCGACTGCGAATCGAAGTACCCGTAACACTCCACGGAGAGAATCAGCCACAGCAGCAGCACGCCCGCCACGGCCGCGACGGCGATTCCCCACGGCTCTATCGACCGCTGCCGCCGCGGAAAGCGATCTGCCAGTAGCACGCTTCCCAGAATGCCCGCGGCCACGCCCAGCGACGGCAGCGCAAAACGATTGATAATCGGCGTAAACGGATCCCGAGTGCCCACCGGCAGATCGAACAGCAGCAACCGGACGACCGCGGCCGTTCCCAGCACCGCGGCCAGCCCCCGCAATCGCGCCGAATCAATCCGCAGGCCGAACCACCACAAGGCGGTCCCCATCGCCGCCCAGCCCAGCGCGACCCAATTCGCCTCCGCCTGCAACGGAAAGGCCCACGCCACGAACCCGACACTGATCGCCAGCGAGGTCAACAGCAGCCGGTCGTCCAGCCACCGCCGCAACAGCACGAGCCGCGCGACCGCCGCGTACAACGTCGCCAGCCCCAGGGCCACACTGCCCAGCCAGATGTCGTAGTCGACTCGCACGAGCTGGCGCACCGCCACAAAACCGATAATCGCGCACAGCAGGAATCGAGCCAGCGTCTCGAGGCGAACCGGTGTCGACCGCAGCCACGCCGTTCCAACGTCATGCGCCAGATACAGCGCAAACAGTCCCCCTTGAAAACCAAGGGTCGGCCCCAACTTCTCGGGATGGTAATTCTCGGTGAACCAGAGCCAATACAGACCTTGCGTCCCCAGATAGGCCACCGATCCAATTCCGCTCCAGCCACGACGCGCCAACGCCAGAATCACTCCGCCATTCAAGACCGTGAGATACAAGAACAGTTCCGTGTAGGCATCGCGCACCGAATGCAGGACCAGCGGCGTGACCAGCCCGCCCAGCACGGCCATCAACGCCACGCCGGCCGAACGGTACAGGACAGCCAGCACCATCGACTCCATTACGAGCAAGGCGAGAAACCCGGCCGCCTCGAACTGCGGTAACAAGTCATAGAAGCCAAAAGCCGAATACGTTGCCAGGTACAGCACGACGACGCCGCCGGCGGTCAGCATGTGGGCAAAGCGCCGCCACCCTCGCCGGTGATACCGCCATCCGGCGACCAGCAATGCGGCTCCCGCCAGCTCCCCGATGGCCACGCGCCCCACGGGTCCGATCCAGTTGTTCTGGTAGGCATGCCTCAGGAAAAACGCCGCCGCACACAGGAACAGGACTACGGCCAGCCAGCCAAAGGCCTTCTGCCCAATGAACGTCTCCCAACTCGCCACGCCAGCCGATGCACCTGACCGAGATTCCGCCCCGGTTCGCATCGCTTTCGGGACGGAGGAAGACGGTACCGCCTCCACGACTTCCACCGCAGCGAGCCCCGTGGTTTCCGCCGGGACATCGCCCGTTGCCGGAGCTGCAGTTTGTCTTTCCGGTCGGCCCCCGGCACGCTCCGGCCGCCGCAGTTCTTCTTCCAGCGACGCGATACGTTGCGTCAAGTCCTTGATGCGCCCGCTGCGCACCAGCGCCACGACGGAGAAAATCAGCGCGAGCACCGGCACTGCCAGCAGCGTCACGCCAATCAGGACAAGAATCAGGATTTCCATACCGAATCTGCTACCGCTGTTTATGATGCGGCTGTTCGTGATGCGGCTGTTTGTGATGCGGCTGTTCGTGATGCGGCTGCGAGGCGAGCAGGCGGCCGGCGCGCGAGCAGGGGATGGGTTCAAGCGTCATGGGATTCCCCTGCCCGGATCGCCAGCTGCGACATTTTCTGCTGCAGGCTCTGCCGATGGATACCGAGCTGCCGGGCCGCGGCGCTGATATTGCCGGCATTGTCGTTCAGCGCCCGTTCGATGGCTCGGCGTTCGTATCGTTCCACGAGGAGCGACTTGCCCTCCGTCAATGGCAACCTCAACAGCTCTTCAAAATCCCACTGGTCCGCCGGCGTCGCCGACCTCCGCAGCGGCAGGTCGTGGGCCCGGATCGTCATTCCCTCCGTCATCGAGGCCGCCGTGGTAATGGCTTGCTTCAGTTCGCGGACATTACCGGGCCAGGGATAGCTCAACAGGCGATCGGCTGCGGAGCGATCCAACTGGGGCACGGGCCGCAGGCTACCGCCCAACTGTTCGAGAAAGTAGCCGGCCAGCAGCAGAATGTCTTCGGGGCGCTGCCGCAGCGGTGGCACATGCAGTTCCACGCCTTGGATGCGGTAGTACAGATCCTGGCGGAAACGCCGCTCGGCAATGGCCTGCTCCAAGTCCTGGTGGGTCGCGGTCACGACACGGACGTCGACGGACACGGGCCGGACCGCCCCCACGGGTTGAATCGTCCGCTCTTGCAGGGCGCGCAGGATCTTCGTCTGCGCGGGGAGCGGCATGTCGCCGATTTCGTCCAGAAACAGCGTCCCTCCTTGCGCCTGCTCGAACACGCCGCACCGATCCGCCGTCGCCCCGGTAAACGCGCCGCGAACGTGGCCGAACAGCTCGCTTTCGGCAAGCGATTCGGCAATCGCCGCGGTATTCACGGCGACGAACGGTCCCGCCGCCCGAGGGCTCAACCGGTGGATCTCCCGGGCGATCAGCTCCTTGCCCGTTCCCGTTTCCCCACGGATAAGGATGTCGATGGGCGCCACGGCAGCCCGCTGCATCTGAAAGAACAGGTCGCGCATCGGCCGACTGATGCCGACCAGCGCGCCGAACGCCCGTTTTTGATCGAGTTCGTTCTGCAGCGTGTCGATCCGCCGTTCGAGTTCGCGGCGGCGAGCGGCTCGCCGCGCCACGGCGCGCACCTGTTCGACTTCATAGGGCTTGTTGATGTAATCCGCGGCTCCCAGCTGTATGCAGGATACGGCCGTCGCGACGGTATCATCGGCCGTGACGATAATGATCTCCGTGGTTCGGGCCTGGGCTCCCACCTGACGCAACACTTCGCGACCATCCAGCTCGGGCATGGCCAGATCGAGAAATGCCAAGTCGACGCGTCCTTGCGCGATCAGCTCCGCGGCCGCCCGGCCGTCCGCGGCTTCCACGATCTCATAGTCGTCGCAGGCAATGGACCGGCGCAGCGCGTACCGCGCGGGCTGCTCGTCGTCGGCGATCAGGATGCACAGCTTCATGGTTTCGGCTCGGTCGCGGCCGGCAGTTTCACTCGAAAGCAAGTGGGTCCGCCCGGCGTATTTCCCACGGAGATCTCCCCGCCCAGCTGCTCAACCTGCCGTCGCACGATATACAGCCCCAGTCCCGTTCCTTCCGGCTTCGTCGTGACAAACGGACTGAAAATCCGCTCGCGCAGCTCCGGCATGATTCCCGGCCCATTATCCTCAACCAGCAGTTCGACGGCAGGGCCGTCCCTGTGCACGCTCACCCGCACACGTCCCCCGGGCCGTTCGCCCACAGCCTCCAGCGCGTTGACCAGCAGATTGAAGACGATCTCGCGAACCGCGTTTTCGTCGGCCTGCACAAGTGCCGTGTCCGGCGCGCACACGGTCTCCAGCGCCACGCCAGCACTCCGCAACCGGCAGGACAGCACCTGAACGGCTCCCGCGATGACGTCCGAGAGGGAGGTTGGGCCCGCGTCGGCGGATGCCGGACGGGCAAATCGCAGGAACTGGCCCGTGGTCGTCGACAGCCGTTCGGCCTCCTTCCGAATCAAGCGGATGTCCTCTCCGTGCGGGTGCGAGTCGCCTATCTGCTCCGCCAGCACCGTCGCCAGCGTCTTGATCGAAGACAGCGGATTCTTGATTTCATGCGCCAAGCAGCTCGTCAGCATCCCCAGCGTGCTCAGCTTCTCGTGCTGAGCCGCCGCCCGCTCGGCATCGCGCCGCTGGACCTGCAGATGGTGACTGTGCAAAGTTGCGCCCAGCAGCTCGACGAGCAGCAGTACCGCATTCGTTTCCTCTTCGCCGAACTCCCGCGCTCGACTGCGCCGACCGAGAACAAGTAATCCGGAAAAGCCGGCGTGGTCGACGCGAACGGCCAGCGATGCCCGCATCTGCCGCAATGCATCCAGGGCCTGCGGCTGCACGGCACTCCCTTCTTCCATCGAAATATACGAGTGCGGCGGCAGCGCTCGGTGCAGCGCCTGGGCGTCGGGCTCTTGAAAGCGCACGAGATCGCCGCTCCGCACGAACGTCTGACCTTGCTGGTCAAACAGCCAGCCCGCGGCATGCATCACCGAGAACGACTCGCGCAGGGCTGACACAAACCAGTCGATCAGCGGCTGGGGTTCGTCTTCGAGATGGTCCCACATGGCAACCGCCACCTGCCGAGTGCGTTCGCGGATCTCTCGCGTGCCGTAGGCGAACAAGTACTGCAAGGCCTCTCGCACCCGGCGCCCCACCGGACGATACGCCACCATCGCCAACAGGATAACCAGGCCTTCCAGAATCCCGACGTTGATCCGGTATCGTTCGTGCAACTGCTGCGTTACGTTCTGAATCACAACCTGGTGGAACAAGACGAGCGCCGCACACAGCGTTCCATAGAGGAAGGAACGAGCCAGCACGAGCTGCATGAACCGGAACCGCAGCACGTAGTACGCAAACAGCAGACTGGGAGCCAGCGGCGACAAAGTGACCGCGAGCACCAGCCACGAGCTGCCGTCCCGCGTTGCCATGCCCGCCACTCCGACGGCAAAACCCAGCAGCGCAGAAATCAACAGCAGCAGCATGGCGAGACGGGTCAAGAATCGTCGCAGGTCGCCTTCGGGTAACGTGCGCGCGTGCAGCAGGAACGCCACAGCCGCCGCGACGTTTACGGTACACGCGAGTACCGCATAGGGGCCGATCAACGGCGCGACGCGACGCAGGAAGGGCACGTCGGGATGCGCCGAAATCCCATACACGGCGAGAGGCCACATGGCGAGAGGCGCGTAGGACCATCCATGTCCCCACCAGGCAGGTACGGGGACCTGAAACCCCGTGCGCCGAATGCGCATCACGCTGTGCAGCATGGAACTGGGCAACAGCAGCAATCCCGCCGACATGGTCGTCATGGCACTCCAGCGCAGCGTGTCCGCCATCGCGCCGTCCGCCTGCACCACGAGACGATTGACAAACTCCCCACTGTGAAACAACCACACACCGATCAGGAGCATCAGGATCGGTAGCGCGACCCGGCGGAAATTGTCTCGCTCGAACACGCCCAGCAACAGGGCGGTGTCGACCGCTACGGCGGCGCCAAGGCAGAGAACGTTCAGGTCCTGCACCATAACTCACCCGTGGCCGATGCTCCGCTTGCGGCGCCCGGCCGTCGACCAGATCTCGATGTCGTGCGCTGCAAGCCGTTGCTGCCGGCCGTCCCTGGAACGGATCCACACTTCCGCGCGGCTCGCCGCGGCGTCAACCGGATGAGGAACGGTGATCCGCAGTTCCCAGACACCATCGTGAGCGCGGCACGTGTAGCACACAAGGTACCCCGCGGCGAGTTCGGTCGCTTGTCGATGAAGGACCTCCCCCAGTTCGCCAGCGATGCACAACACCGTCCCCACCGGCAGCCGCAACAACTGGCCCTCGCGCGGCGACGAGCGGACCCGATCGACCTGCCACCAGACGACCAACACCTGCCATAACGCGTCAGCGAGCCGAACGAGCGCTCGCCCAGCGCTGCCGCGCCGGCGCAGAGCATCCGCGGCGCCGACGTGATCGGAAGCCGCCGCCAACCTCCCACGATCCGTAAGGGCGAGACCATCGCATGACGGCGGCGGAGACGCAGCCTCAGGAAGTGGCGGGTCGGACACGGCGTTTCAGCTCCTCGAGTTCCTGCTCCAGCTCCTGCTTGCGCTCCTGGGCCTGGATCTTGCGCGCCAGTTCCTCCGCCTGCGGGTCCTTGCCGTCCAGTCGCGCATAGGCCTCGCACATCGCCTCCTGCCGCTCAACCTTGGCCTCCAGCCGACTGAACTCCGCGAATGCGGACTTGCCATGAACGTGTTCCAGCGTCCGATGGATCCGGGACGTCGACTCGGCGCGATTCAGTCGAGCCAGCAACAGCGCCTGTTTCTGGCGGGCCTGGCGGATCTTGTCCTCGAGTTCCTGCACCGCCGACCGCAAGCTGTCCGTCTGTTGACGCTGCTGGACGAGCTCCGTGCGGAGACCTTCGAGACGCTGAGCCGCCATCATCTTCTGTTCGAGCGCCAACCGCGCCGACGACTCGTCGCCACGTTCCAGCGAGGAAGTAGCCCGCCTCTCCCACAGGGTGCAGTCCTCGTCGGTCTTGGCGATCTGCCGTTCCAGTTGGATCTGGTCGGCCAGCGCCGTCGCGACACTGGCCCGCACTCGCTCCAGTTCCTCGTCCATGTCGATGATCAATTGATGCAGCATGCGTTCCGGGTTGGCCACTCGTTCCTTCAACGTGGACAGATTCGATCGCATGACGAAGGAAAACGTTTCGATCCAGCTCATTGCTCATGCTCCGGTTTGTGCCCGAAGCCTTTGATCGGCGGGCTCGGACTTCGCCATCCGATGCTCGCCAGTCGCCGGTACGGGCAGGAAAAAAAGACATCTCGTTCCGACAAGACAAAGGTTTTCTGCTAGCCCCCGTCGCCCGATATGCGGGGAAGGCGGGTATGAAGACAGGAAAATGCTGTCGCTACTTCCTCGGCCATCCTTATTCCCAATGTTCGAGCCTGGCCGACAGCAGACGCATGCGCTGGAGCAGTCGCTCGCGGTGGTGCTCGCAATAGGCGCCCAGTGCAATGACGCTGCCTCCCACTCCGATCCCGGCCAGCCACAACACATGGGGATGATCGCTCGCACCGCAAAGGACCATGCCCGCCAGGTCGGCGATCAGGAAAGCGGTGCCGGTGTACATGAGAGCCCGGACACGCAAGCCAATCGACAACAACAGGACACAAGTCGCGGCGATCATGAGCGAGAACAGGTGGAGCCAGCTGCCCCCAACGATGTGAAACGTGGGAGAGACCAGGATGATGAGCGCTCCGGCGTACCGCAGTGGATTGTGCCACACGGCGGGGATCTCCCGTTTCAGCACCTGGACCAGCACCAGCACGGAAATGCCCCAGGGGATCATGTAGAACTGCGGATCGCGGAAGGCCAGCTCGCGCCACATCAGGGCGATCGCCACATTGAGCACGCCCCCTGCGAGCAGGGCATATTCCTTGCGCCGCTGTTCGATGGCACGCCAGAAGTAGAACGCCCCCGCCACCAGCAGCGCCAGGCTGTTCGCGCCGAGCCAGCTCTCGGGACTTCGATCCGCTAGATGGCGCCCCACACCGAACACGACCGTGACCAGCGGCAACACATTCCCCGTCCGCAGAAAGGGGCGGGACAAGACCGAGGTCACGGGCCATCGGCCCGCCAAACTGCCCGCCACGTACAACACCAGACCCGCAACCAAGGTTCCATACAGGAGCAGAGCGAGCTCGGACCCGAGTACCCCGAGCCAGGCGAAGTAGACGACCGCCGAGGCCAGGATGCCTTCGGCCATCCAGACGTGTGCCTCCTGGCGTTGGCTACAGGCAACCCCTAGCTCCCTGGAAACCATGAGTCCGAAGGCCAGCGCTGCGAGCAAGATCGAGAGGATATCGGGCGATTCGCTTCCCAGTGTCGCAACCAGCGAACCCGCCACCGCCACGTGCAACCAGGCGCGAAACGCCGCAGCTGGCGACCGCAGTTTCCCGGGTACACGGGTCGCGGCCCACTGCCAGACACACAGACTGATCGCTCCGATCGCGGCACCGATCGACGGTCCGCGCCCCGCATGCGGAACCATCAAACCGAAGAGGTTCGAGGCCAATGGTATGGACGCCTGCCACCCGGCCAACAGCACGTACCCGTTGAACAGGGCGGCGACGCCGAACAGTGTCGTCGACTCTCGACGGCGTATTCCCGTCAGCGCCAAACTCACCAGCGCCACACCACCTGCCCAGCGCCAGGGCCAAGGGAAATAAAACAGCGGAACCGTAGCCAGAATCAGCCCGCTCCACCGCGTGGCCCGCTCCACGACCCGGGTGATGAGACGCGCCGCTTCGTATTCATCGGCGAGGACCGTGCTCGAATCCATTCGCCGCAGGCGCGCGTCCAGACGCTCGACCACCGGGACGGCCAACAGCACAACGACCGACCAGGCAACCGGAACCCACGAAGCTGCCCCTGGGCCGCCGATCGCGACAAGCCACATTCCCGCCATACCGAGCAATCCACCGCATCCCACCAGTGTCGCAACGGCGCGCCCTGTCGTGCACCAGGGAGCCGGGGCGGATTGCCATCGCCTCGCTAAGTCGAACCACCACAGCAACACCAGCGAACTGCGAGCGGCTTCCAGCCAGGTGAGTGGCTGAGCGGAGATGGCGTGGGCCACATCCGGCACGGCGACGAAAATCGTGGCAAACGCAAGCCCAAACGAAGATGCCTGGCGATGAACTCTTTCCCACAGCCGAGCGCTGGCGTGATCCGGGCGAAAGCTCAGCCCATGGGCGAGTCCCCACTGCGCGAGCCCGAGCCAGGTCGCGACACCGAGACAGTCCGCTGGCGAAGCATCCTGTTGGACCAACCCGCGGAAGAGTTCGACGAACACAAACCCGTAGGTGATCCAGCATCGAACAATGCGAGGTTGCAGCAAAGAATGGACGAGCAGCAGCGCCGCCAGACACACCGCAGGCAGCCACCCCGGTGCAGCGGCCAGATACACCGGTCGCAGGAACCACACGGCGGCCAGCACCAGCGTAGCCGCCCGGGACGCGGACAAGCACGGCCTCTGGGCCTCGCCCGCCCACCAGTGCCCTTGCACCGGCAGCCGCCGCAGCACGCCATCGATCCAGCGGCTCGCCGCGAGCAGCGACAACGCGCCGACGGCCGGGACCAGGTAATATGCCTCAGGTGTCCACCGCGTTCCCTCGACCGCTACCAGCAGCGGCACCATCCCCGCAGTCGCCGCTACATAGGTAAGCCCTGCAGCCAGCGCCATGCGGCGGTCGTCAAAGGCGCGCGTCAGCCAGCCAAACATCCCGGTCATGACGACACTGACGGGTAACGCTGCCTACGCGTGAGACAGAGACAACACCCACAGGCACAGACACAAACCGACCGTGAACTGCCGA